>NZ_JBYTBB010000066.1:0-32649 GCF_058788755.1 Lysinibacillus sp. FW301-JW8 | reverse complement strand
CCCCTCGTTTTGAAAAAGGGCTATACTTTTTAATTTGTCACCTTGATGTCATTGACATAATAGTATTTCAACAACATTCAAAAAAGTCCACCGTAGTGGACTTTTTTGAATGATTATTTGATTAATTGATAATCAAGTGCTGCTGTTAATAATACCTTTGCTGCCACTGCCATACCTTCTTCATCTATATCAAATTGAGGATGATGGTGAGGAGCTGGCGCAACAGGTGCAGCTCCTGTAAAGAAAAATGTGCCTGGTTTTTCTTCTAAGTAATAAGAAAAATCCTCTGCCCCCATTGTTGTCTCCATTTCAAAAACCTCACAAATATCCTTGGCAATCTCACGAATAAATAATGTTTCCTTTTCATGATTGACAAGAGCAGGGTAGCCACGACGAAAATTAAGCTCAATCGAACAATCATGGGTAATTTCTGTACCTTTAATAATGCGCTTAAATTCACGCTCCATTGTTTCTCGTATGTCTTTATCAAATGTACGAATAGTCCCATTTAAATAAGCAGTATCGGCAATGATATTGTCTGCATTTGAAGCGACAAAGGAGCCGACTGATAATACGGCTGGCTCTGTTGGAACAACACGACGTGCCACAATTTGCTGTAGGTTCATGACAAGCTGTGCACCAATCACAATTGCATCTTTAGTTTGATCAGGGTGAGCACCATGTCCACCCTTGCCTTGGATTTTTAGGTCAAAGCTATCCACAGCAGCCATCATTGGACCCACTCGATAACCAACTGTTCCTGTTGGATGATTTGATGATAAATGAGTACCAAAGATAGCATCAACGCCTTGTAAAACACCTGCTTGGACCATTCCAATAGCACCGCCAGGATCAACCTCCTCTGCGTGCTGATGAATCAAAATATATTCACCTACTAAATCATCGCGCATTTCCCATAAAAGCTTGCCGACAATCAATAATGTTGCTGTGTGACCATCATGCCCACAAGCATGCATCACTCCGGGCACAGTAGATTTATAGGGAACATCTTTTTCATCTTGTATAGGCAGTGCATCAAA
This sequence comes from Lysinibacillus sp. FW301-JW8, assembly GCF_058788755.1. Classification (NCBI taxonomy): domain Bacteria; kingdom Bacillati; phylum Bacillota; class Bacilli; order Caryophanales; family Bacillaceae; genus Lysinibacillus; species Lysinibacillus sp. FW301-JW8. Next base: position 31,609 of record NZ_JBYTBB010000066.1, on the reverse strand, counting down.
GTCTGCACGTAAGGCAATTGTTTTGCCAGGTTTGCCTCCTTTAATTCGGGCAATGAGTCCGTAGCCACTGATATTTACTTCAACTGGGACCCCAAGTTTTTTATAAAATTGACTAATATAATTAGCGGTTTCTTGCTCCTGGAAGCTTAGCTCCGGATGCATATGTAGATGGCGGCGAATAGCCACCATTTCTTCAAAATGAGCATCGATTTTCTCAAGTAGATGTTGATCCATAGTCAAAACTCCTTTATCAGATTATTCTAGATAAAACACGAATGTCACTCTTCGTCTTCTTCTTTTGGGGCAACGCTATAAGTTGTAATATAGGAAGCGGCTGAAAATATATTTTGCTGACGAACACCTGTTGGTTCTTCACGTTCTGCATGTGCTGACTTAAATGCTTTTGAGCTTTTCCATGCTTCAAATGAATGTGGACCATTCCATTGAGTCATGACAATATAGGTTTCGCTATTTAGCGGACGAAGTAGTCGGAATGCTAGAAAGCCTGGTTCATCCTCAATAGCACGTGCACGCTTTAAAAAGCGATGTTCAAAAACAGGTCGACCTTCATCTGTTACAGGAATGTTGTTAAAAACAAAAAATCCACGTTCTTCTAAATCGTTTACTGAATCCAATACTTCAAACTTACGTGGTGTGGCAAATACAGATTTTCCTTCAGTTTCATGTATAAGCACAGAATTTCCTTCACCGTGTATTAAAATCATCTCCTGGTTTGAGTGCTTTTTTCTTACTTGTTCTAAAAAATCTCCTGTACCTGAAGTTAAATAAATATACATAAATTTGCCCTCCTTATGAATGCTCAGTATAATAGCTTGATTATCTCCATTTAAGTGGAAGTCTATAGCTTTGTCAAAAAAGAAATCTTTTAGAAAGAACAATTTTATGACATTTCATGTGGAAAACTATACAATTACTAAGGAAGCGTTTACTATTGAAAACGGATATCAATAATAAAGGAATAAACTAAAGATTTTATCTTCATTCAGCAGAAGGCTCCCACCTCTACAGGTGGTGAGATGAATGCGGATTTGGTTTCTTTTCATTGAGTGTTCAAACACCTACTGAATGAAGATAAAGCCTCCGGCAGATGTCACGGATTTTCAAAGGAATGAATTGTGCAGGCACAATTCAAAATCCGGACGCAATTACGCCAAGGCGAAATTGATACGATATGAATTTTATTGAGGGGAAGGAACTATTCATGACAACATTTAATGATACACTTCTTCGTGCTGCACGAGGGGAAAGAACAGAACATACACCTGTATGGTATATGCGACAGGCAGGACGCTCTCAGCCAGAATATCGTGAGATTAAAGAAAAATATTCGTTGGAGGAAATCACACATCAACCTGAGCTTTGTGCGTATGTAACTCGTTTACCAGTAGAAAACTATAATGTTGATGCGGCCATTTTATACAAGGATATTGTAACACCTCTCCCTGGTATCGGTGTCGATGTGAAAATAAAAGCTGGAGTTGGTCCAGTTATTTCCAATCCTATTCGTTCTGTTGCTGATGTAGAAAAATTAGGTGAGTTTAATGCTAAGGAACAGACACCATTTGTATTAGAAACAATAAAGTTATTAACAGAAGAGCAGCTGAATGTACCTCTAATTGGTTTTGCTGGTGCGCCTTTTACGCTTGCAAGCTATATGATTGAAGGTGGACCTTCAAGAAATTATAATAAGACAAAATCATTTATGGTATCAGAACCACAAGCTTGGTTTGCATTAATGGATAAATTAGCAGATATGATTATTTCTTACGTAACAGCACAAATCGAAGCAGGTGCAAAGGCAATTCAAGTATTTGACTCTTGGGTAGGCGCTTTAAATGTTGAAGACTACCGTATCTTTATTAAACCAGTAATGACGCGTATTTTTGCTGAGTTGAAAAAAGAAAATGTACCGCTTATTCAGTTCGGTGTCGGTGCAAGTCATTTGGCAAAAGAATGGAATGATTTACCGATTGATGTTGTTGGCTTAGATTGGCGTTTACCGATTAAAGAAGCATGTGCAAATGGTATTACTAAACCAGTACAAGGTAACTTAGATCCATCTTTATTAATTGCAGATTGGTCAGTTATAGAAAAGCGTGCAAAAGATATTATCGATCAAGGCTTAGAAATGCCTGGACATATCTTTAATCTTGGGCACGGTGTATTCCCAGAGGTAGATCCAGAGGTATTGAAACGATTAACAGCTCTTATTCATGATTATAGTGCTCAACAAATCCAAGCACGCTCATAAAATTAAGAAGCATTGACTAAATCTTGTCTGTGAATGTTACATTATGTACAACACAGCAAGGGAGCTGTCCAACCTAATGAATTGGACAGCTTCTTTTTGCCACATACTTATTTATAAGAAAAAATATATTTAAATTAATATTTAGAGGTGAAAAAGGTAATGAAAGAAATCAAAGGCTTATTAGTAATGGCATATGGAACACCTTATAAAGAAGAAGATATAGAACCTTACTATACGCATATTCGCCATGGTCGTAAACCATCACCAGAGCATCTAGAAGATTTACGTAGTCGATATGAAGCAATCGGCGGGTTATCACCACTTGCTGCTGCGACAAAAGCTCAGGCAGAAACTTTATGTGCACGTTTAAATGAAGTTCAAGATGCTGTAGAATACAAATTATTTATTGGTTTAAAGCATATTCACCCATTTATTGAAGATGCTGTAGAACAAATGGTAGCAGAAGGTATTAAAGAAGCGGTTTCTATTGTATTAGCGCCTCATTTCTCAACATTCTCTATCAAGTCTTATAATGGACGTGCAGCAGAAGCGGCTGGGAATCGTTTAGCAATTACTTCTGTAGAATCTTGGTACGATGAACCAAAATTCATAGAGTATTGGAAAAATGAAGTGAACGAAACATTTAATGGCATGTCTGAAGAAGAGCGTGAAAAAGCATGTTTAATTGTGTCTGCCCATTCACTTCCAGAGAAAATAAAAGAGTTGGGCGATCCATATGAAGACCAATTAATCGAGACAGCTCGTTTAATCCAAGAAGCAACTGGTGTACAAAATGTAGAAGTAGGTTGGCAATCAGCAGGTCAAACACCAGAGCCTTGGATTGGTCCAGATGTTCAAGACTTAACTCGTGAACTTTATGAGCAAAAAGGCTTCCAATCATTCGTGTACACACCAGTTGGCTTTGTAACAGAACATCTGGAAGTTTTATACGATAATGATTTTGAATGTAAAGTTGTTTGTGATGAACTAGGGGCGAAATACTATCGTCCAGCTATGCCAAATACACATCCATTATTTATTGATGCGATGGTAGATGCTATTCATAAAAAATTAAGCTAAGCGAAAAGAAAGTGATGATGTTGGTGACTCAGAAAAGACGAAAGGTAGTTGTTGTAGGCGGTGGTATTACTGGTCTTACAGCTGCGTTCTATATGCAAAAAGAAGCAAGTGCAAAAGAATTGCCATTAGATATCGTACTTGTCGAGTCGTCACTACGTCTTGGCGGAAAAATTCAAACACTTAGAAAAAATGGTTTTATTATAGAGCGCGGACCAGAATCTTTCTTTGATCGGGAGAACAATGTAAATACGTTGGCAAAAGATTTAGGAATTGAACAAGAAATAATTACGAGTAACACAGGTCCGACTTATATTGCAGTTGGTAGTCATCTTTATCCGATCCCTAGTAATCTTTTGTCTGGAGCAACACCGCATGCCTCGTCATTTATTACATCTGGTTTATTTTCACTTAGCGGAAAAATACGTGCAGCAGGGGATTTTTTTATTCCCCGCTCTGCACAGAATGAAGACCAACCATTAGGGCAGTTCTTCAGAAGAAGATTTGGTGCAGAAATTGTCGAAAATTTAGTAGAACCACTACTTGCAGGAACATTTGCAGGAGATATTGAGCAGCTAAGCATGTGTTCAACCTTCCCACAGCTTTATGATTTAGAACAAAAATATCGTAGCCTTTTACTTGGAATGAAAAAGTCTGGTACGAATTTTTTAAGTAATAATCTTATCGCTAAGGATAAGGGGATTTTTCAAACTTTTAATAATGGTTTGGAGACACTTATCGAGGAACTTGAAAATTCATTACTTCCTGGCTCAATAATGAAGGGTGTCAAGGTCGAAGAAATTGAACATGGTAAGGAAGGCTCAGTTCAAGTTGTGTTAAATAATTTTACTCAAATTAAAGCGGATGCTGTTATTATTGCTACGCCATTTAATGTCGTAGAGAAAATGTTTAGTAAACAACAGCTTTTAGCTGAATTGAGTACGATGAAGGCAGCTACTATTGCTACTGTGACAATGGCTTTTACAAAAGATCAATTAGGCGATCTGGATGCACTATCGTTTTTTGTCTCCCGAAATAGCGATTTTTCAATAACTTCATGTACTTGGATGAATCGTAAGTGGCCAGGTACCTCACCTGACGATTATGTGCTATTACGCAGTTACATTGGTCGAGTGGGCGACGAAGCGATTGTAGCGTTATCAGATACTGAAATTGAGAAAACTGTGTTACAGGATTTAAATAAAACTATAGGTATAGATGGGGATCCAATAACGACAGTGGTTACACGTTGGAAAAATGCAATGCCGCAGTACACTGTTGGACATGAGGCGAAAGTCCGGAGCATTAAACAAGAATTACAAGAATATTTCCCAACTGTAAAATTGGCAGGTAGCTCCTTTGAGGGAATATCCATACCAGAATGTGTGCAACAAGGTAAACATGTTGCAGAAGAAGTATTAAAGGATATATTTTGAATAATAGCAGTGCAATAGTACGAACATTAAACATTAATGTTTGTACTATTTTTTTGTATTTATGTAAATTGAATAAGCAAAAATAAATAGCAAACTAAATATCATAGTTTGTTATTTATATTACCAATTATTTCTAAATTTTCTTAATAACCTGATCTAAGAGATTCGATGACATGACCAAACGATACCACCAGAGTTAGCGCCACCTAGTTTAAGATCGATAGTTGTTGTAAGCGGTCAAAAAGTACACAAAGTTGTAAATGAGGTAACCACGTAGTATAGGTTTTATTTTGGAATGGGGCGTTTGGGTTTTGTTTATTGACGAGAGCTTGTTCGTACCAAAATATAACTTCGTAATTTTTAAATTGTTCCATAAAATAGAATCCTAGCCTGCAACATGCTTCTGGGCGAGGAATATCGTATTCAAAGCTTCTTAGTATAGAGCTCAAATTATTTTCTTTATCATTTAAATTGGAGTAGCAATCTGCTAATTTGTAGCAGGCTCGAATATTATCTTCTATCCAACCCAATTTGGAGGTTAAAAATGTTTCATAGTAAAATAATGCATCCTCAAACTGTCCATGATCTAGTAATTCATTTGCGTAATAAAATGTATCTCGGGGAGTGAGAGATTCTCCAGATTGGACAAGTTGCCTATAGATGTTGATGTTCCTAGTATGATCATGACTGAGTGGTAAATGGCTAACAGCGATATCACTATCTAAAAGATTGCCACCGACCTCTAAATATTCATGGACAGCTCCTATCCATTGAAATTGTTTATCCTTTCTTACTAAACGATATCTTCTTAATAGAGAGCTTACATTGCCCTCACTATCAAAACTTAAGTGATAATTCATTGAAACCGCATCTATATTGGGGTTTAATGATTCTTTCAGCGATTTAAATTTCTCCTGATCCTCCGCTAAAAATACATCGTCTGCATCAAGCCATAAAATGTACTCCTTTGTTGCTTGTTGAAATGAAAAATCAAAATGGTGCATCCATTTAAAATCGATAATACGCTCTGTGAATTGCTTCGCGATCTCCTTTGTATTATCAGTAGAACCAGTATCAATAATATTAATCTCATCAACTAAGTCTTTAACGGATGCCAAACATCTACCGATGACATCCTCTTCATTTTTTACAATCATACATAAGCTAATTGACACCATAGCTGAAACGCCTCCTTACCAGAATCTATGTAGTAGATGTTTATTAAAGGGATAGGGTTGGATAAATGTTTGTTAAAAGTAGTGTTATTTATAATGAATCTGATAATGGCGTTGGTTTGTCATAGAATTACCAATCAAGTTTCACTCGGATTTCACAAATGTGAAGTATAGTTAAGAGGCAGAGGTGATGATGTTGAAAAGGTTTGCATTCTTCATTCTTTCTTTAATTCTAGTAGTGTGGTTGGCTGGCTGTACAGATTTATCCTTTAAGCCTATCAAGAGCAAACAGAACTTTATTGCGTCTTTAAATATACAAGAACCATCATTAGATTTTATAGATGAACAGGGGAAGGTAATAGCCACATGGTCGTTTGATAAAGCTTATACTGGTGCAGTATTACTTGGAGACGATCGTATCTTATTGTTCGGTCATCAGTTAGATAAAATTGATGTTTATACATTATCAACTGGGGAAAAGCTCTATTCAAAAAAAGTGAAGATTGGTACTACAAATGTTTATTATTCCGAAAATGATAAACAATTCTTTATTACGAATAGCACCACGAATACAGTGACAAGCTTTGATGAGAAGGGAAATAAGCTGGCATCGCAGCAATTAGGTAATTACCCTATGTCCATGGCAGCTTTTAAGGAAAAGCTATATATCATAAATTTTAAAGATACAAAATTATCAATTTTAAATGTAAAAAATCTGAAGGTTGAACAGGAGTGGGTAATTCCAAAATCAGCACATGGCTTAGCGATAATAGAGGAGACAAATGAGCTGTGGGTTGGAGGGCATGGTGATGGAAGTAAGCCTAATAGCTCGGTAAAACGTTATGATTTAACTACAGGTGAATTATATGGAGAAATAGAGATGCCGTTAATGCCTGTTGGATTAACAAAAACGAAAGACTCAGTCCTTGTAGTTAGTCATGGACATAATGAATTATATGTAGCTGACTTTAATGGTAAGGTGAAATGGCAGCTAGAGGTAGGGGCGAATCCATTTGTTGTTAATCAATTTCAGAACCATATTGTGGTTGCTGGATATGATGATCACACATTGTATTTTATTAAGGATGGTCATATAGAAAAAACAGTAGATGTTGGAAAAGGTGCATTTCAACTGTTAGTGAGGGAGGAAAAATTGTGACAACTGTATTAATTGTTGATGATGAGCGAGATATGCGCAATCTAATAGAGATGATGCTTAATAATTCTAATTTTGAGACCTTTACTGCAGCAAGTGGTATGGAGGCATATGATATTATTGTTCGAGAACAAATCGATTTGGTTCTACTAGATGTTATGATGCCACATGAGGATGGCTTTGTAGTATGTCAGAGTATCCGAGCAATGTCAAATGTACCGATTATATTTTTAACTGCCCGTGACGCGAATGAAGATAAGGTAAAGGGGCTTACACTTGGCGGGGATGATTATATTGTCAAGCCTTTTACAGTAGAGGAGCTATTAGCTCGTATTCGTGCAGTTTTGAGAAGAACTGGTTCAAGTATATTGGAAACACAGCAAAAATATATCGTTACTGGACCGATAAAACTAGATGAAATATCTCGAAAAGTATCAGTGAATGATAAAAGCATCCCACTCACATTAAAGGAATTTGAACTATTGCATCTATTTATGAAAAATCCAGGAAATGCGTATACGAGGGAACAATTATTGGAACGCATATGGGATATTGATTATATTGGTGGTACAAGAACGGTGGATACTCATATTAAAACGTTACGATTGAAGCTTGGAAAGGAAGCAGCGGCATATGTACAAACCGTCTGGGGAGTAGGCTACCGTTTTGATGCAAACGAATGAAAAAGATATCTACTCGTATTTGGATATTAATTTTTATTTTTTTAATTATAACGGTTGTATTTATGTATGTTTTGACTGATTTCTTATATGAACGACTTTATGTGGAAGACACAGAAGATATGATGATTGAGGTCGGTACAAAATTACAAACCATGTATGCAGGTGGAAAAGTAACGGACGAATTTATTGCGGATATTGAACATTATAGTAATTATTCTAATTTAAATATTTTTGCAGTTAGAAATCCTCGTGAGCTTAGCGCTTGTGTACCATTCGATATTGATTATGAAACATTAATTGGTCCAGAGGATCGCCAGCAATTATTAGCAGGTCGTTATGTACAAAAAATAGGTTATGAACCTCGATTTGACAGACAGCTTATTTCTGTAGTACTTCCCTTAGTGGATCAAAATAGACTTGAAGGCATCATTTATATTTACTTCCCGTTGGCAAAAATTAGTGAGTTGGCAAATGAACAGGTTATTTTTCTAGTTGGCAGCGCCCTATTATTTTTAATCGTAATCAGCTTTTTAATTTATAAAGGGATTCGCCATATAATGCGACCATTAAGTGAATTACAAAGGGCTGTAGAAGAAATGTCAGATGGAAATTATGGAACTCGTGTGCCGGTTAATTCGAAAGATGAGATTGGGCGATTATCTAGTACCTTTAATGAAATGGCAGAGTCAATACAGCAAGAGGATGAGGCTCAAAAAACGTTTTTAGCTACCGTTTCTCATGAATTACGGACGCCTATTAGTTATGTGAAGGGCTATGGTGAAGCTTTGCATAATGGCTTTATACAGGAAGAACAAAAAGAAGAAACCATTCAGCTTATTGTTCGCGAGGCAAATCGTATGGAACGTTTGACAAATGAACTACTTCAACTAGCTCGGATGGAGAATGAGCAAACAGAAATCACGCTATATCCAATTCCACTTGCCGAAACATTGCGTGAAGTTCAAAAAATATTAATTCATCAAGCAGAAAAAAAGAGGATAGTACTGAATTTGGATGCTGATGATGCTTTAATTATCAAAGCAGATGAAATCAAGCTGAAACAGATTTTTATTAATATAATAGAAAATGCTATTAATTACTCGAATGAGCAGTCAAAGATAGAAATAGTAGCTGTAGAGAATCATAACTATGCTCAGATTACGATAAAGGATTATGGAATTGGTATTCCACAGGAGGATTTACCACATGTGACAGAGCGTTTTTATCGTGTCAATAAGGCACGTGGTCGAGCAGATGGTGGTAGTGGATTGGGCTTATCGATTGTGGAGCAACTTTTAAAACAGCTATACGGTAAAATTGAAATTGAAAGTAAAGTAGAAAAGGGCACAACGGTGAAAATTACGTTGCCATTAATGGAGGAAGAATAAATGAGAAAATGGTTGTTAGCATTAATAGCAGTACCAGCATTATTAGTAGGGTGTGGGGAAAAAGAAGAACCCACAACATTAAAGGAGCCTGAGGTACCTCAAATACCAGATGTTGAAATCCTAACAGCAAAAGAAGTAGCAATCAATGAAACGATTGAACTTGCTGCACATGTTGAGCAGGGTGGAAAAAATGTCGATAATGCTGTTGTAGAATTTGAGGTTTGGGAATCTGGCAAACGTGACGAAGGACAAATGATTGAAGGGAATTTAGAGAAGGACGGCGTTTATAAAGCAGAAACGACATTTGACCATGATGGTGTTTATTATATGTATGCTCATACAACAGCTAATGGCGTTCATAATATGCCTAAGCAACAAATTACAGCTGGAAACCCTGATATGTCACAGGTCGTACCAGAGGATAAAAAAGCGAATAACAGTATGGATAATAATATGATGAATCACGATAATAATACAGAGCAAAGCGATCAAGAAAAAAATGAAAAAAATCATCATTAAACACTTGCATTATTGTTAAAATAGGAATATGATAATGACCAGATGACCGAAATGGTTTTCTGGTCATTTTGTTTCTGTGTACTAAGAATGTACATAACCTAACAAGAAAGGATGTTATTAATGGATCGTAGGCAGGAAATTCTTGAAGCAGCTGCAAAATCTTTTACATTGTTTGGTTACAAGGCGACAACGATGGAGCAAGTAGCGAAAATTGCTAATGTCGGTAAGGGTACGATTTATACATTCTTTGCAAATAAAGAAATTTTATTTCAAGAGATAGCTATGTCACTTGTACGAGAGATGAAGGCAGAAGCAGATGCAGTGTTGGATGCATCTGCGAGTTTTATGGACAATGCGCATAATGCTTTAATGAAAATGCTTCAGTTCCGTGAAAAACATCTTTTATTTGCGAAGTTATTAGAGGAGGAAAAGGAATTACGAACGCCAGCTGTCAAACAAGTTCTCATCCGTATCGAGACTGAGATTTTATCGTATGTTGCTGAGTTAATTCAAAGGCGTATTGATAAAGGTGAGATTCGAGACTGTGATGCAGAATTAGTAAGCTATCTGTTGCTAAAGGCATATCTAGCATTTGTCGTTGATTGGCATGAACTGCATGGCGACATGATTCCAGAGGAAAAGATTTTAAATCTTTTTAAAGAAACAATCTTCCGTGGACTACTTTTAACTTGATTCGGCATTATTAACTGGTTCAAGTGCAAGTCTTGGGTGTTTATTCCCAGGAAGGTTTCAATTTTTTTGAATTAAAATGACCGATTGACGTTTTCAGTCAATCAGTATAGGAGTGAAGGAATTTTATGATTAAAGCTGAATGGCTGAAAATCTTGAAAACAAGAAAAATGCTTGTGTCAATCATTGCTGTATTATTTATCCCAGTCATGTATGCAGGCATGTTTTTATGGGCTTTCTGGGATCCATATGCAGGCCTGCCTAACCTGCCAGTAGCAATTGTCAATGAAGATAAGGGTGCTGAAATGGATGAGGTAAAATTAGATTTAGGTGACACCCTGGTTGAAAAGCTCGTTGATAGTGAGCAATTTAACTTTATTGAAGTATCCAAAGAGCAGGCTGAAAAAGGTTTAAATGGTCGTGACTATTACATGATTTTAGAAATTCCAACAAATTTCTCTGAGCATGCTACAACACTATTAGATGACAAACCTTCTAAATTAGTGATGAACTATATTCCGAATGAGGGATTAAACTTCCTTGGTGCACAAATTGGTGAAACGGCAATGGATCGTGTACGTGCGGAAGTAAATGCACAGGTTTCAGCGACTTATGCGGAAAAACTATTTGATTCCATTGCAACACTTGGAGATGGCTTTACAGAGGCTGCTGATGGCTCTAATAAGCTAGATGAAGGTGCTCAAAAAGTAGCTAATGGTGCGAAAGATTTAAAAGGTTATCTTGAACAACTGGCATCAAGCACAATTGAATTATCAAATGGTACAGATAAAATTACAAAAGGTGCTGGAGATGCTGCTAAAGGTGCAAATGATTTATCTACTGGTTTAGTAAAGCTTCAGGATGGCACAGTACAATTACAAAAAGGTGCGCAACAAGCAGCGAATGGTGCTACAAGTCTTGAGCAAGGTTTAACGCAATATACACAAGGTGTTGCAAAAGTGGAAGCAGGTTTAAACACTTTAAATGATAAACAACAGCAGATTAGTACAGGTGCAGCTTCTATTGCTGATAATGCAGGTGCACTAAATGGTGCAGCAACCCAACTAACAGCTGGTTCAGCAAAAGTAGAAGCAGGAATTACTGCCTTATCTAATCAACTACAAGGTATGATGGCTTCAATGCCTGAAGAGCAAGCTGCAGTATTAAAGCAAACATTAGCAGAGCTTCAAGCTGGAAGTGCAAGCGTGCATAATGGTTTAAATTCGTTATCAACAGGTACAGAAAAATTACAAGCTGGTGCAAATCAAGTTAGCTCAGGAGCAACTCAAATTGCGGCAGGTCAGTCAGAAGTGCTAGCAGGTGCTAACGCACTAACTGCAAAAAGCAATGCTTTAATGGAGGGTGCAAAAGGTCTCCAAGCAGGTAATACGACATTAGCAGCAAAATTAGGTGAACTAAATGCTGGTGTAAATACAGCAGTAACAGGTTCTAAAACATTAGCATCTGGTTTAAATGAGTTAGCGAATGGTACAACAACTTTAAATCAAGGTACATCTACACTTGCCTCAAAATCTGGGGAGCTAGCACAAGGCTCTGCAACACTTGCAGATGGTTCTACTGAGCTTGCAGATGGTACAGCAACTTTATCTGGCAAATTAGGTGAAGCAAGTGAGAAAGCAAATGAAGTACATGCAAATAAAGACACATATGATATGGTAGGTAGTCCAGTTCAAGTCGATAAGGAATCCGTTAACCATGTACCTAACTACGGTACAGGCTTCGCTCCATACTTTATTTCTCTTGGTTTATTCGTCGGAGCATTATTAATCTCCATCGTGTTCCCACTTGTAGAGCCAGCTATTCGTCCAAAAAATGGAGCAACTTGGTTTACAAGTAAGGTGTCAGTATTAGCAATCGTCGGCTTAGTTCAAACTATATTAACAGTGGTTATTGTTAAATGGGGACTTGGTCTTGAAGTAAATAATTTAGGATACTTTGTATTAACAGCATTATTAACAAGCTACGTTTTCTTAGCTTTAATTCAAATGTTAGTGTCCATCTTCGGTGACCCAGGACGCTTTATAGCAATTGTTGTACTGATTTTACAATTAACAACAAGTGCGGGAACATTCCCACTAGAGTTAATCCCATCACCATTACAAGTATTTAACAAACTATTACCAATGACATATACTGTTCAAGCCTTTAAAACAAGCATTTCTACAGACGATATGTCATTCTTAATGCAAAACTACGGCGTTCTATTAGGCTTCCTAGTTGCATTCTTAGCGATTACGTTCGGATACTTTATGTTACTACACACAAAACGCTATTCTAAAGTAGCCGAAGAAAATTAAAATTCAACTTACTTTGCACCCACCAATTGAATGGTGGGTGTTTTTTATATTGCTATTGAAAAGATAATTTCTCGGGGAAAGTAGAGATTCGCTCAGGTGAGTGGAAAAATCGCTCGGGTGGAGTAGAGATTCGCTCAGGTCAGAGGAAAAATCGCTCGGATAGAGAAAATATTCGCTCAGATGAAAGGATAAACCGCTCAGGTGAAGTAGAGAGCCGCTCAGGCAGGAAGGTCATCTATCCCTAGATATACAAAAAACAACAGCTGATATGAGCGTATCAGCTGTTGTTTCGTAAGTGTAAGAGATTTAATTAAGGGTTCATCAAAAATGATGAGGGGTGTCATTAATGGTACGTGTGGGGCACGTAAATGACAATATTACAGAATAGGCAAATGCTTATAGGTGGTTACATTTTTCACAAGTGTTGCTGTAGCATTCACTTTGCTCTTCAATTTTTTCACCGCATTCTGTGCATTGCTTTGCAGGTAAGTTCTTGAAAAATTCAACTACGTTTTCTAACATTGTGGACTCCTCCTTTAAGTTCATCTGTACTATTACTGTTTTGATATTTCTTAGTGTATTATAACAGATGCTTTTCGTCAACACAAAATGCCTAATTTGCGTTAAAATAAATATGGATATTTTGTGAAGGAGGAAAAGCAAACGATGATTTTTGTTGATAATAAAGGAATTCATGACCCACGCATTAACCTTGCCATCGAGGAGTACTTATTAAAAACGATGGATGTTGAAAAGGAACCTGTACTTCTTTTTTACATAAACCAGCCTTCCATCATCATTGGAAAAAATCAAAATACTATTGAAGAGATTAATACAGATTATGTGGAGGACAATGACATTATTGTTGTGCGACGGCTATCTGGCGGTGGTGCAGTGTATCATGATTTAGGAAATCTTAATTTTAGCTTTATTACCAAAGATGATGGCGAAAGCTTTATGAATTATAAAAAATTTACACAGCCTGTTGTTGAAGCACTAGCTAAAATGGGTGTTAATGCAGAGCTTTCAGGGCGTAATGACATTTTGGCAGAGGGACGTAAGGTTTCTGGAAACGCACAATTCTCTACTAAGGGGCGAATGTTTAGTCATGGCACGCTGATGTTTGATACAGAAATTGACGCTGTTGTGTCTGCTCTAAAAGTGAAGAAGGATAAAATAGAATCCAAGGGAATTAAATCAATTCGCTCACGAGTGGCTAATATCTCAGAATTTTTGAAGGACAAGATGACTGTTGAAGAGTTCCGATTAGAAATTTTGAAATCCATTTTTGATGGTGAAGAAAATATTCGTTACTATGATCTAACAGAGGAAGATTGGGCAAATATCCATAGACTATCTGCTGAACGTTATCAAACTTGGGAGTGGAACTATGGTAAATCCCCACGCTTTAATATTCAAAAAACACATCGCTTCCCTACAGGAGGCATTGATATTCGCTTAGAAGTAAATCATGGCATTATTGAAGAAGCTCATATTTTTGGTGATTTTTTCGGTGTAGGAGACATGGCGGATGTTGCGCAACGATTAGTTAGGACAAACTATAATCGTTCAGCGATTGCTGAAGCGTTAGCGGATATTGATATTCCAACATACTTTGGCGGAATTACAACTGAAGAGTTTTTACAATTAATTTATTGAGTAAAGTTTATTGAAAAAGACGAATGCCTAAGACGTCACACTTCGAGCAAATGATCTTTTACGATAAAGGTTCGCTGACAATTATGTCGTCGAACCTTTTTTTGGTACAATATAGAGTAGAAAGGAGTGTTGGTATGCAGAAGCATCGGATATTTATTGTCGAAGATGATGTGAAGATTGCATCATTGCTTGCGGAAACACTTAGAAAATATCAATACGAAGTTGAAACAATTAAAGAATTTGATCATCTCATTGAAGAGTTTATAGCATTTAACCCACATATGGTATTGCTTGATATAAATTTACCTGCGTACGATGGTTACTATTGGTGTCGTCAATTACGTCAGCATACAACTTGTCCGATTATATTTATTTCTGCCCGTTCAGGGGAAATGGACCAAATATTCGCATTGGAAAATGGTGGAGATGATTTTATTACAAAGCCATTTAACTATGAGATTGTGCTGGCAAAAATTCGTAGTCATTTGCGCCGTACATATGGTGAATATGCAGCAAGACAAGAGGAACGGACGATTAAGCAGGGACAGCTAATTCTTCATTTAGAGAGAATGGAGCTTCATAAAAATGATTTAGAGATACCCCTTCAGAAAAAGGAATGTATTATTTTAGAGCTGCTAATGGGCAATGCCCCGAAAGTAGTTACCCGTGAGCAATTGCTAGAAGAGCTCTGGGATGATCAGGCTTTTGTGGATGAAAATACTTTGAACGTTAATATGACAAGAGTACGTAAAAAACTTGCGGATTATCATATTTCATCAACGATTGAGACAGTACGTGGTGCAGGATATCGCTTTATGTTAAGCGCAGGTGAGCTATAGTGGGATGGAAATTATTTTTGCGTGATTACGCATCGTTCATTGTGTTCCAGCTGCTATTAGTTGGATTCATTATGGTCTTATATGGGCTCGACGGTTTTCGAAACGTTGATACTGCGATATATTCCTTCTGTATTAGTTTAGTATTGCTAGCCTCTTTTTTACTTGTCCGCTATTTAATGCGTCAGCGTTATTTATTGAAAATCTCTCAGCTTCCAAAAACGATGGAGGATGTACTCCAAAAAAACGCCAAAACACCGGAAGCAATACAGACTGAAAAATATATGCATGAGCTATATCGGCTTTACCAGCATGAGCTTCATTCATTGTATGCAAGTCAAAAACGACACGATCAATTTATGAATCAATGGGTGCATCAAATGAAAACACCCATATCTGTAATTGAGCTTTTATTGCAGGATGATCGCCCGCTAGATAAAAGAAATGTGCAGGAGGAGATTGATCGTTTACGAAGAGGCTTAGACATGGTGCTTGTGAATGCTCGATTGGAGAATTTCGAGGAGGACATGCAAGTAGAGCAAGTGGCATTAAAAACAATTGTTACTGCAACTGTAAATGAAAATAAACGTTTATTTATTACGAAAAGAGTTTTTCCCGAAATTCATATCGAGGATGACATAATTGTAGCGAGTGACTCTAAATGGCTTCGATTTATTATTGGGCAATTTGTAACCAATGCTGTTAAATATACTTTTGAAGCCAATAAAAAAATAGTTATTTCTGGTGTGAAAAGGGATGACTATGTTCAGTTAGCTATTTGCGATGAAGGTATTGGTATTCCTGCATCAGATCTTTCGCGTGTCACAAAAGCCTTTTTCACAGGAGAAAATGGTCGTAAAACAGGAGAGTCTACAGGAATGGGCTTATATTTAGCTAAAGAGATTTGTGAAAAGCTTGGGCACGAATTAAATATTACATCAGAGGTGGGAAAAGGAACAATCGTTACAGTGACATTTACGAATTAGGGGGAGCAAGGATGAAAGAAGTACGTATTAATGAATGGATTTTGAATATCGAGAGCGAAAAAATGGAAGCATTTATCGAATCAAATCATGATGCTTGTGAATGTCTATCCTGCAAAAATTTTCGTAAGGCAAGTCTTTTGCTTGATGCAGAAGTCATGCATTTTTCGAATTGTCTTGGGCTAGACTTACATAAACCAACTTTACTAAATGCTTTTCCTGTGGATGGTGAACAGGTGATGTATAGTGGACATTATACGGTTTGTGGAGAAGTCATTGAAGGGGAAATGGACGCTTGGGATATTGTTGTTGGCAATCATTGCTTCAGTCTCGTTGAGGACGAGGACCAGACGTCAGTCTCAGAGCCTCATTTTCAAATTGGTTTTGAGGTAGTCTTGCAATGGCTATTACCGGAATCTCTGGAACTACTTAAGAAATAAGGTGATGAAGATATGCCTATTTTACAAATAAAAGATGTGACAAAGGTTTATGAAGGCAAAGTAACACATCGTGCGTTGAATCAACTAAGCTTTGATGTTGAAGAGGGCGAATTTTTAGCAGTCATGGGTCCATCAGGAAGCGGAAAAACTACATTATTGAATATTATTTCTACGATTGATGAACCAACTAGTGGTGAAATTATTTTAGACGGTTTAAATCCACATAAGCTAAATGCAACAGAGCTTGCCTACTTCAGAAGGAGACAGTTAGGTTTCGTTTTTCAGGATTTTAATCTGCTACACATGCTGACTGTTGAAGAAAATATTGTGTTGCCGCTAACGTTGGACCAACAACCATTAGAAGTCATGGAGGAACGTTTGGCAGGCATTGTTGAAAAGCTGGATTTAACTTCTTTTTTGGAAAAACGACCAAATGAAATATCTGGCGGGCAAGCACAAAGAACAGCTATTGGACGAGCACTTATTCATAATCCAAGTCTGATTTTGGCGGATGAGCCAACTGGTAATTTAGATTCGAATTCTTCGCGCGATGTACTTGAACTTTTAACAAAAATCAATAAGGAAAAACAAACAACGATAGTCATGGTCACACATGATCCGATTGCAGCGAGCTACTGTGATCGTGTGTTATTTATTAAGGATGGGGAATTTTTCAATGAAATTTATAAGGATGATCGCCGTCAAATGTTTTTCCAACGCATATTGAATGTTTTAAGCTTACTAGGAGGAGGACAAGTAGGTGACCTTTCGACAATTCGCTTACCGTAATGTCGTACGGAACAGCCGTATTTACGGAGCCTTTTTCATGGCAAGCTTTTTTTCTGTGGCTGTGTTTTTTATCTATTCCATGCTAATGTTTCATCCAGATATTGAACGAGGAATTTTAGGTGAGGTATCGTTAATTGGGATGATTGGTGCTGAAATCGTACTTGTCCTCTTTACACTTTTCTTTTTGTATTATTCGATGAGTGCTTTTTTAGAGGCCAGATCACATGAATTTGCGATTTTATTGCATCTTGGAATGGAAAGACGCCAGATGAATAGATTAGTTTTTTTAGAAACAATGATCATAGGATCAGGTTCCATTATTGTTGGTATTATATTTGGCTTCTCTTTTTCAAAATTTTTTTTCATGATTGTGCGAGAAATTTTACATTTAGATCAATTGCCATTATATGTTTCTTGGCAGCCGTTTTTGCTAACAATAGGTGTCTTTACTAGCGCTTTTGTGGTCATCTCGTTTATCAGTGTGTACTTTACTCGTGAAAGAAAGTTACGTGATCTTATTAAAGGGAATGACTATTTAAATAAAGGTTCCACTTATTCGAAAATCCGAGCAATATATGGTATTGCCCTCGTTTTATCCACATATATACTAGCGTTTATTGTAGCGAATACATCATTAATTGGATTGACCTTATTAATTCCGTTTTCAGCGACCTTTGGAACCTATTATTTTTTCAGTGATTCGCTGCCTTGCTTTTTAGATGTAGCCCGAGGCAAACGAAAATTCCATTGGCAGCGCTATCGCCTTCTTTCATTAGCTGAGCAAACCCATATTATGATGGATAATGTGAAAATGTTTTTTGTTGTAACAATGGTGTCAACCTTGGCATTTTTATCGGTTGGGGTTTTAGCGACAATGTCTTCTTATACGACTCAGTATGATCGTTTAAATCCACTAGGGCTTGTGTATAAGGGCGATGTAGACAATCCATTTGAACGAAGTCATATTAACTCTTTACGAATTCAGTTAGAGGAAAAGGGTTTATCATATCACTTATCTCGCTTCGTGGTAATAAAGCAAACTTCTTCTTTTACCCATAATGAAGTGGAAGTTTTTAGAGAATCAGATATGAACGTACTACTATCATCCTTTAGCTATCCACTGCTTGATTTGGCATCAGGAGAAGCTGTGTTCATACCCTATTCAGAGGATTCCTTACAAAAATTAAAAAATAAAGTTGTACAAACTATTTTGGAGGAAAATTCTATCCCGATTACTATAGATAGTGTTTATCCTAAAATCATATTCCCTGGCTCCATTGTCAGTGTCAATTCAATTATTATAAGTGATGAGGACTTTGCCAGACTAATTAAGCCGATTGTTAACAAAGATGTTGAGCAGCCTGTTTATCATTTATTCACTTTTTATATTCCTCAATGGATGGAAACAAAGGATATTGGCAGTGATATTGATGAGATAGCTGTATCTCAATATTTCAAAAAGAAGGGTAAATTTAGCCCATTTTATTTTGAAAACGCAGGATTAAATTATTCTTATATATTAGCTACCTACTCATTATTTACATTAGTAGGAGTTCTGGTGGCAACAGTATTTTTATTAGCGGCAGGCAGTTTTATTTACTTTAAATTGCATACCTCTCTTGAACGAGAGAAGCGTAAATTTGATGTTTTAAAAAGGATGGGCTTAACAGATACAGAGCTTAAAAAGCTAGTGAATCGGCATCTTTTCCCGCAATTTTTCTTACCGTGGGGTGTTGCGATGATGCATAGCGCCTTTGCCTTTCTAATGGTTCAAAGCATTTTAAAGGATATCGCTAATATTTCCATTGTTAAGGAAGTTTTCTTTGCATTTGGTTTCTTTGTTTTGATACAAGTAATCTATTTTTATTTAATTCGTTGGCGCTACATCTCCCATATCCGTTCGTAAGGAAAGTGTATAAAAGAGAAAAAAATGAATTATTTGACGGTTTTTTTGACATGAAATAAAAAGTTTCATTGTCTTTTAGTTATATTTCTTATATAATATTACTGAATAACGATTCATTTTATCTTCATTCAATAGAAGACTCCCACCTCTGAGGTGGTGATATGGATGCGGGTGTAATTCCTTTTCAAAGGGATATCCAAACAACTACTGAATGAAGATAAAGCCTCTGGCGGATGTTACGGATTATTAAAGGAATAAATTACAAGCACAATTCAAAATCCGGACGCATTGTTTATCTGTAGCGAAAGCAAAGCGGCAGCTACAATTACGCCAAGGCGAAATTGATACGATAAGGGGATGGTGTAATTGAATTTAGTTTCGAGTGTTCGTCAACAAGCAGTACAACAGCCAGATAAAATTGCGTATCATTTTATGGGGAAAGATACGACATATGGCGAGTTTGAGTTTACAGTTGGACGTTTTGCAAAGGGGTTACAAGAATTAGGCGTAGAAAAAGGGGACCATGTAGCATTTTTATTAGGCAACACACCGCACTATTTAATTGCCTTGTATGCAACGATGCGCTTAGGTGCAACAGCAATACCAATCAACCCGATTTATACACCTGATGAAATATCTTATATTTTGCATAATGGCGATGTAAAGGCAGTTATTGCACTTGATGCTCTTCTACCTCTAGTGGAAAAGGGTGTACAAGCTTTTCCACAAGTAACATCATTTATTATTTGTGAAACAGCAGCCGATACCGCAGAAAAAATAGCTGCCTTGTCACAAGAGGCGAAAACAAAAACGCATTTATTTACACAAGTGATTGCTAACGTATCAGACTCTTTACAGCCTGTAGAAGTTGCCGATGATGATAATGCCATTATTCTCTATACTTCTGGAACAACAGGTTCTCCAAAGGGAGCCATGTTGACGCATGAAAATATTTATTCAAATGCACGAGATGTAGCACATTATTTAGGCTACAAAGCTGATGATCGTATTATTGCAACTTTGCCAGTTTTCCATGTATTTGCGTTAACGGTTGTTGTGAATGCACCTTTATTGAGTGGAGCAACGGTATTACTTACACCACGCTTTAGTCCAACTGAGATTTTCGCCTTAGCAAGTGAGCAAAAAGCAACTGTATTTGCTGGTGTACCTACAATGTATAACTTTTTATATCAATTACCTGAGGGCAATCCAGAAGATTTCTCGACAATCCGCTTAGCAATCTCAGGAGGCGCTTCTTTACCTGTGGCACTATTACATAATTTCGAGAAGAAATTTAATGTACGTGTTTCGGAGGGCTATGGCTTATCAGAGGCTTCACCAGTAACTTGCTTTAATCCATTAGATCGTGATCGTAAAGCAGGTTCAATTGGGACATCCATCTGCAACGTTGAAAATAAAGTTGTAGACGTAAATGGGCAAGAGGTGCCTGTTGGTGAAGTTGGAGAGTTAATTGTTAGAGGACCTAACGTTATGAAGGGGTATTATAAACTGCCTGAAGAAACAGAGATGGCTATACGTGATGGCTGGTTATATACGGGTGACTTAGCGAAGGTTGATGAAGAGGGGTACTTCTATATCGTTGATCGTAAAAAAGATATGATTATTGTAGGAGGATACAATGTCTATCCAAGAGAGGTTGAGGAAGTACTCTTTGCTCATAACAATATCGTTGAAGCGGCAGTTATAGGCTATCCCGATCCTAATTTAGGGGAGGCTGTTCATGCATTTGTGGTCTTAAAGGAAGTAGCAGCAACCTCCACAGAGGATCTACTTGCATATTGCACAAAACATATGGTGAAGTATAAGGTTCCTAAAATCATTGAAATTATGGATGAACTACCGAAAAATACAACAGGAAAGATTTTACGTCGGTCTTTAAAAGAAAAAGTATAAATTGAAGTAGCTACTATTGAAAAATGGTAGCGCTTTTTTTATTGTACAATACTAATTTGTAAAAAAAATTGCTCCTTCAGGAAATAAGTTGAGTATAGCTATAAGGAAGTGATAAAATCAAACTTGTGACAACTGCTACATACTTTATCAAGGCTTGTCATATAGTGAGAAAGTAGTCTATAGCAAGCTGTATACAATAATGGAACCCTTTGGTGTATAGTTGCGTCAAAGCATTTAGAAAATTAAATTGAAAGAGAGCATTCGGAAAAATGATAGAACTCATCAAGGAGTTAATTAGCTTTATTGTGCATATCGATGTGCATTTAGAAGAAATCATTAGCGATTTTGGTAATTGGAGTTATCTTATTTTATTTGCCATTGTTTTTGTTGAAACAGGTGTTGTCATTTTCCCGTTCTTACCAGGTGATTCATTGCTATTTGCAAGTGGTACATTAGCTGCAGCAATGGGTGCATTTGATATGTGGGTACTAATTCCCGTATTTTTAGTAGCTGCGATATTAGGAGATACGATGAATTATCATATTGGTCATAAAGTTGGAACATCCATTCCGCCAAAGAGCTTCCTGGGAAGGGTCATAAAAAAAGAGCGTATGGAAGCCGCAGAAAAATTCTTTAATACACATGGTGGAAAAACTATTGTCATCGCACGCTTTATGCCCTTCATTCGGACATTCATACCATTTGTTGCAGGTGCAAGTAAAATGAAATATAGCTACTTCATTATGTATAATGTTGTAGGCGCTATTTTATGGGTATTCAGTTGTACATTATTAGGATATTTCTTTGGTAATATTCCAATTATTAAAGATAACTTCTCAACAGTGCTTATTTTAATTATCCTTATATCTGTCATACCAGCCGTAATCGGTGCTATTAAAGCAAAGAATGGAAAATAACATGGACAGTCCAAAAGTGATAAAAAATCACATGGGCTGTCCTTATTTCAACTTCTTTCAGCAAATGTCTTTTGTACCGAAAGCGTAGCGGCAAATGTTTTTTGCGCGAAAGCACAGCGACAGCGGCAGGTACAGAAGACTCCCACCTCTATAGGTGATTAGGTGAGTGCGAATTTTAGCAACTTTTCAGCGAGTGTCCAAACACCCGCTGAAATAGAGGAACTCAGGCTAAGATCTTCACATCCTGTGAAAACTCCTGAGTGACCAACATCGTGCTGCTGACGCTACGTTAGCACTACGCTTTCGCGCAAAAAACATCTGTTGGCCCAAAGCCTCCGGCGGATGTCACGGAATAAATAAAGGATGTTAGCCTAAAATCATCGCATCCCTGCGATAACGGCTAACTGACCTGCTTCATGCAGGCCTAAGCACAAAGCCGATTCCAGACGCAATTATGCCGAGGCATAATTGATTTTATCTTAAAAATTGTATAACCCCCTGAGAATCCTCAATATCTGTTCCACGAGGTGTTTCAATAACAATAAAATTGGAAGAAAGATAGAAGATGGTAGATGAAGAATCATCATCTAAATCTACCTTTCGATTAAAATCTAAAATACCTAATGCTGCTTTAATACGATGATAATTGACTTCATGCCTCGATAAAGCTTCAATCCAAAGCTGGTTTTGTGACATATAAACATTTGGTAATGGGATTTTATCTGAAATATCAATGCCATCGATAATAGCTGGGAATTGATAATAGGTAATAAGTACTTTTCCTGCTGGAATATTGTTATTATTAAGATGACGAATGTTAAGATTGGAGTCAGAATTTATTGCCACTGGCAAATTATCACCTAGAAAATCTATTTCCCATGTTTTCTTCTTATAGTTATCTGTTAAAAAAGAAGAGTTATATTGTTGATCATATTTTTGGATAGATTCAATATTCTTTTCAATTTTCTTTAATTCTGATTTCGATAATACCTGTATGGATGAATCTGCAAAAAAGCTAAGATATAGCAGTGCAAATAATCCAACTCCGATATATACTGTAATCCCAATAGATAGACGTTTAAGTGTCCAGAAATTTTTTGTTTTGTTATTTACCTTTCTTAATACAAACAAGACCATGATAACTAATAATATTGGAATCAATAATGAGAGTAAGAGTACTGTAAAGTTTGTCATTTGCGAGATACCTCCGATTTATCAGCAATCCAAATACAGAGAGTAAAGCACAGTATAGTTACAATTACATAAAATCCGCTAAGTGCGAGATTTGGTAATTGTATGAATGGTTGAAGATTCACGAACTTAGGAAAAATAATAGGTGAAATAATGACAATTGCTAATAACACAATTGCCGATATTTTTATGATACTTGGGCCTTGGAAGCAGTAGCCAAATAGTAAACCGATTGCGCCAAACAAACAAATGCTGCAGAGGCATACAATAAAAATCGATGGTGAAATAATGAGTTTATCAATAATGAGTGACTCCTTTTCCATCAACGACAGACCTAATATTTGTATATAGTAACTAGCTAACATAATCAAGACAGCAATAAAACTATAAAGAATAAGGACAAGTATATTTGCGATTGCACTTGAAGTTCGACTTGAAATAATAGATAAATCATCCATGCGATACGCTTTTGTAGTAAAGATAAAAGCTGTTATAAATGCCCAAAATGCTGAAATTATAAGAAACATATCAAGCGAATAAATGGAGAACTGAACATTTAAATTTCCACGTCCATGGCCACTTGAAGCACTCCCAGAGCTGAACAGCAATGCGCCAAAAATAACTTGTAAAATTATAAGGGAGCTAAGGGCTGAGCTATATAATTTGGCTTTCCATTTCACTTGCTTTTTGACAATCGTTTTAAGAGACATATTAGTCAAAGATTGCATCGATATCACTTCCTTTATTATTGGTTAAATACCTACAAATCTCACTTGCAGTAAGGGCTGATTTTGTAATACCTTTTGTTCGAAGCACTTCCTCTGTTATGAAAAGCCTGCTTGCATCAACAATTGCTGTAGACACTCCAGCTACAATCTGATGGGCATAAACGTCTATATCAGAAAGCAAGGATTCAATCATTTCACTTGGCCCGTTTAAGGCAATTAATTGTTCCTTCAATTCATCTACAGAGACATGTGTAACGACAGTTCCCTCATCTATAAGTAGAATTTCCTCCAAAATGGACTCCATTTCCTGTAAATGATGACTAGCAATTAAAATTGTCCGAGGGAAGGCTATGTATTCCTTTAGAATGGCTCTATAAAAATCTGTTCGAATTGCTTCGTCCATTCCATTCATTGGCTCATCTAATATAGTTAAAGCACAGCGGCTTACTAATCCGTAGACAAGATTAAAGGTAGCCATTTGTCCTTTAGATAATTGTTGATGTTTAGCAGAAAGATCAATGTTTGCATATTGTAGCAGGCGATAAGCTAACTCACTTTGCCAATTTGGATAAAAATCAGCGCCCATTTTTAAGATTTCTTCTAATGATAAGTAATCTGAAAAGCTTAATCGGTCATCAATTAAAATTGTGTTGGCAGCAGTTTGAATATTGTTAAAGGGATTCTCATTAAACACATGACAGGAACCATTGGTCGGTTTTAGGAAGCCTGCTATAATTGTCAGTAATGTTGATTTACCAGCTCCATTACGCCCAATAACACCGATTATTTTTTCGCCATTTATTGTACAAGTAACATCATGGAGTGCATGAAGACGCCCAAATTTTTTAGATAGCTTTTCACATTGAATAACATTCATTTCAATTCCTCCTGTGTTTTTTGAATAAGTACCAGCAATTCCTCATCAGAAACTAGTAAGCGTTGTGCCTCTAAAACAATCTCTTGAGCCATCTTTGTTAATATTTCACTACGACGTTTCAATAAAATTCGATCCTTTGCATCTGCTGCAACAAACATTCCCAGCCCCCGTTTCTTATAAAGAAGTTGTTCTTCAAGTAAAATGGTCAGTCCTTTACCAGCCGTAGCAGGATTAATATTAAATAACTCTGCTAGCTGATACTGTGAATAAACCTTTTCATCAGCTTGTAACCGTTTGGCAATAATTTCATGCTGCAGCCATTCGGCAATTTGAATATAAATGGGTATTGTACTATCTAAATGAATATGCATGAAAACCCTCCCTTCATTTTGGGCATCATAGTACATTAGTGTTGTAATGTACTATAGTTTAAATTAAATTAAATGTCAAATAATACTAAGCGTATTTTAATGTGTATGGATGCGAATTTTTTTATAAGTAGTTATAAGGTTTTGTTTAACTGAAGAACATTTTTAAATGTATGATGAATGATGAGCAAATGGTCATGAAAAAATGTTATAATATTCATTATTAAATAATGGAGAAATGGGGGCGACAATATGGAAGTATTTATTGGCAGACAGCCAATTTTTAATCTTCATGAACAAGTTGTTGCATATGAATTGTTATATCGAAGCAAAAATGTGGATACTTTTCCGATGGTTGATTCAGATGCAGCAACAGTCGATGTATTAGTAAACTCATTTCTTTCAATTGGAATAGAAGAAGTTACAAACGGTAAGCCTTGCTTTGTCAATTTCACAGAAAATCTACTAATGAGCTCAATTAATGAATACTTAAATCCATCTCAAGTGGTCATAGAGATTTTAGAGGATGTTCCTTTGACACCACAGCTGGTTGAGCGGGTTATAGAGCTTAAATCATATGGGTATAAAATTGCTTTAGATGATTTTATATTGGATGAGCATGTACAAGTTTATGACGAGTTATTTGTTCATATTGACTTTATAAAGGTAGATTTTCTATTGTCGCCTTTGCTTGAACGTATGGAAATTGAAAATAAAGTAAAGGAAAAATTCCCTCATATAAAATTGCTTGCAGAAAAGGTTGAGACACGTAATCAATTTGAAATAGCAAAGCATTCAGGCTATGAGTTATTTCAAGGTTATTTTTTTGAACAACCTCAAATTATAAAGGCAACAGATATACCAGTGAATACTATCCAATATTTTTATATTATTTCGTTGTTAAAAGAAGAGGAACCTAATGTACAGTTATTGTCTGAAAATATTGAACGTGATATTTCGTTAACCTTTAAATTATTGCAAATGGTTAACAATTCTTCTAGACGCTCAAATTCGAAGGTACGCTCTATAAAACAGGCAATTTTAATACTTGGAATAGCCGATTTACGCAAATGGATTTACTTATTAGCAATGCGGGAAATAGATAGGGATTCGGATTCAGATCTTTTTAAAGAAGTGGTGAGAACGTCATTATTTAGGGCGAAAGCATGTGAGAAATTAGCGAAGCTCTCCTATAAACAAAATTTTTCAGAGTATTTTTTTGTGGGCATGTTTTCATTGATTGATACTTTACTGCAAAGACCATTACATACTATTTTACAGCAACTACCATTTTCTGAGGATATAAAAGCAACCATTTTAGGGTATCAAACAGAGATGACGCCATATCTAGAATTTAGTATTGCACTAGGGAAACTGGACTGGGATAGCTTAGAAGAAATAGCTCCCCAAATCAATATAGATTTGACAAGAATAGATTTTTTATACCATGAGGCAATCGAATGGGCAGAAAAATCAATATAAGCATTGCAGAAATAAGTACCCTTTAAATGCTCTTTCAGGTACTTATTTTTTGTTTTTATCGAATAATTTGTTATATACAAATTGATGAAAGTAAATAATATGTAGGATTATTCTCTTCATCATGATGAAGTTCTCAACGTGAAAACTATTTGCTATAATCATCTCGTCTTAAAAAAATTCTGATAGTTGAAGTGGGCGTGGGGAAATGAAACATGATGTTCGGGAAAGCATTGTGGAGTATGTGTATGTGATTGTTGGGGCGGCAGTGATTGCTATTGGTTTTAATGTTTTTTTATTACCAAATCAAGTCGCTTCAGGCGGAGTAAGTGGAATAAGTACAATTTTACATGGTTTATTCGGCTGGAATCCGGGGATTGTTCAATATGGCTTTAATATTCCATTATTTATTGCTGGTGTATTATTCCTTGGCAAAAAATTTGGGGTAAAATCGTTTGTTGGCACAGTGACTTTACCGTTCATTGTATTAATAACAAATAATTGGGAACCTTGGACTGATAATCCTTTACTTGGTGCGCTTTTTGGAGGAATTGTTGTTGGTTTAGGAATAGGACTTGTTTTTAAAGGGAATGCTTCTACTGGTGGCACTGATTTGCTAGCGCAAATTATTACAAAGTTTACCGGATTATCTCTTGGTACAAGTGTACTATTGATTGATGGGGTCATCGCCATTAGTGCAGCAATTGTTTTCGACTTAGAGAAAGGTTTGTATGCTCTGATTGGATTATTTGTGACAACAAAAACGATTGATATTATTCAGCTAGGCTTTAGCCAATCCAAAATGGTTTATATTATTACGATGAAACAAGATGAGGTACGTGATGCCATTTATGCTGAAATTGATCGTGGTGTGACACAATTACCTGCAATTGGTGGCTATACAAGGGAAGCACGACCAGTATTGATGGTTGTCGTTTACCAAACAGAATTCACAAAGCTGAAACAACTCATTAAAACCGTTGATCCATCAGCGTTTGTTATTGTTTCTGATGCTTATGAGGTATTAGGAGAAGGTTTCAAACGTGCATAATTTTGGTATAATATCGTGGAAGTATATTTATTTTGAGGAGGGGTACTAATGAAAAAAGCAATGTTAACATTAGTGTTCGGTTCAGCAATCTTTTTAGCTGCTTGTGGCGGTGGTAAGACGACTAATGAAGGTACAAAAACGAATGCAACACCAGATGGTGAAGCAATTGCTATGAAATCATGTATCACATGTCATGGCGGCGAATTGCAAGGTCAGGGTAATGCACCAGCGATTAAAGATATAGGCGCTCGTTTATCCGAAACAGAAATTTTAGATGTTATTGAAAATGGTAAAGGTTCTATGCCTCCAGGTATTGTTAAAGGTGAAGATGCAAAAGCTGTTGCTAAATGGTTAGCAACTCAAAAATAAGATTGTCTAAACTAGCGGGCTGGAGAACCGCTAGTTTTTTATGTTTTGCTTCCTTTAGCGAACGAGAGTAAATACATTTCTTTTATACATAGTCATGCTAAAATAAAGTGATACTGCAATCAGAGAGACTGATTGTAAGTGAAAAATGGACAAATACGGTTAGTTGTAGAGACCGTTAACGGAACAAACAATATTCAATTCCATTGAAATGGAGGCTTCTAACATTGGTCGTAGTATTAACAAGAGACGTGATGGAGAAATTTAAGTTAGATTTATTAGCTGGTGAGGAAGGAATTGGAAGAACGATTGTCACTAGTGATATTTCAAGACCAGGGCTAGAGATGGCAGGTTACTTTACCCATTATCCTGCAAATCGAGTACAATTGCTTGGGAAAACAGAATTGTCCTTTTTTGAAATGTTACCAGTAGATGTTAAGCTTGAGCGTATGCGTTTACTGTGTTCACAAGATACTCCAGCTATTATTATTTCGCGTGATTTAGAGGTGCCCGAGGAGCTATTACAGGCTTCTAATGAAAAGCATGTACCTGTTTTTAAAACACATATGACAACAACGAAATTTTCTAGTAGACTGACCAACTATTTAGAGGGGCGCTTGGCACCAATGACAGCTGCACATGGCGTATTAGTAGATGTTTATGGTATTGGTGTGTTAATCATCGGCAAAAGTGGCGTAGGAAAAAGCGAAACTGCACTTGAGCTTGTCAAGAAAGGTCATCGATTAGTAGCTGACGATTGTGTGGAAATTCGCCAGGAATCAGAGAATTTTTTAATTGGTAGCCCGCCTCCACTTTTAGAACATTTACTTGAAATACGAGGTATTGGCATTATCGATATTATGACGCTTTTTGGAGCAAGTGCGGTAAGACCTTACAAGCGTATTACCTTAATTATAGAGCTGGAGATTTGGGATCCTGAAAAGGTTTATGATCGTTTGGGTCTAGAGGAAGAGAAAATGAAAATTATCGATACAGAATTAACTAAATTAACAATTCCTGTAAGACCTGGGCGTAATGTATCTGTTATTATTGAAGTTGCAGCAATGAATTATCGCTTGAAAAAAATGGGTGTTAATGCAGCAGAGGAGTTTTCAAGACGTTTGGATGAGGTGATCTCTTCAGCTGATGAATTAGATGATTAATTGTTCATAATTAGGATAAAATGACCTATAGAATGGATAGAAATTGAGAGGAGCATTTGATGGATTTATTACTATTGCAAATTAACCCGATTGCTTTTCATTTGGGACCAATTCCCGTTCGTTGGTACGGGTTGTTAATTGTATCGGGTATTATTTTGGCTTATATTGTAGGTCAAAGAGAGGCTGTTAAGCGAGGCTTACCAGAAGATTTTCTTGCAGATTTATTACTATGGGCAGTTCCTATATCAATAATATGCGCACGTATTTACTATGTTTCAATGCGTTGGGATTATTATAGTGAAAATCCGGGGAAGATTATTGAAATTTGGAATGGTGGTATTGCTATTCATGGTGCATTAATTGGGGCATTTATAACAGCATACATATTCACACGTAAAAAAAATGTTAGTTTTTTACGTGTAGCGGATATAGCAGCACCAAGTATTTTGATCGGACAAATCATTGGTCGATGGGGAAATTTTATGAACCAAGAGGCTTATGGTGGTCCAGTATCTAAAGAGTTTTTAGAAAATCTGATGTTACCAGATTGGATTATTAACCAAATGTATATTGAAGAATTAGGAACATATGTCCATCCTACTTTTTTATATGAATCTGTATGGAATTTCATCGGATTACTTATTTTACTGTTTTTACGTAAAGTGAATTTAAATCGAGGAGAAATTTTCTTCAGTTATTTAATTTGGTATTCAATTGGCCGCTTCTATATAGAAGGTTTGCGTACGGATAGCTTGTATTTAGTTGGTGACTTACGTTCAGCACAGGTTGTCTCTATCATCGGTGTAGTAGTGGGCCTTGGTGCGATTATTTACCGACGCATAAAAGTAAAGCCTGCTGTAAAGTATTTGGAAAATAAATAAGGGGTGTAAGACAATGGTTAAGGCATTACTATTTGATTTTGATGGTACGTTACTTAATACAAATGATTTAATCATTCAAACATTTATGCATGTTTTAAATGAGCGATTTCCTGGGCAATATTCGCCAAAAGATTGCCTGAAGTTCATTGGACCTTCTTTAAAACAGACATTTCGCGACATTGCTCCAGGTGAGGAGGAGGCAATGATGGCAAAATATCGCGAATGGAATGAATTACATCATGATGAACTAGTCACTCAGTATCCTGATGTTGTTTCGACTTTAGAGCAATTAAAGAATATGGGCATCAAATTAGCGATTGTTTCTACAAAACGAAATGAAATGATAGATCGTGGTCTTTCTATACTTGGTGCTAGTCATTTATTTGATGTCCGTATTGGTACGAACGATGTGAGAAATGTAAAACCTGATCCAGAGCCAGTATTGCTTGCACTTAAACGACTTGGTGTAAACAAGGAAGAAGCTATTATGATTGGTGACAATTCTCATGATATTGAGGCTGGGCACAATGCTGGTATTAGAGCTGCTGGTGTTGCATGGGCTTTAAAAGGTGAGGACTATTTACTGCAATTCAAGCCAGAATATATGTTGCACCATATGACGGATTTATTTGAAATTGTGAAAGCGGGGTAAGTAAATGGCACGTAAAACAGAACGCTATCGTGTCGAAGGAGCAAACTCCCTGTGGAATATATATGATACGGTGTCCTTTTGGAAGGTGATGAAGTGTTTCATTGTCATTCAAATTGGACGCTTCACACCATCTTTACGTGTGAAAAACTGGCTATATCGAACATTTTTAAAAATGAAAATTGGCGAACAAGCCTCATTAGCCTTAATGGTCATGCCTGATACCATGTTTCCGGAACGCATTCACATTGGCAATAATACAGTAATTGGCTTTAATACGACGATTTTAGCGCATGAATATTTAATAGAGGAATATCGTCTAGGAGATGTGAAGATTGGTAATGGGGTAATGGTTGGTGCCAATTCAACAATACTACCTGGTGTAACGATAGGTGACGGTGCGATTGTCTCAGCTGCTACACTTGTACATAAAGATGTGCCAGCCGGCTGTTTAGCTGGTGGTAATCCGATGCAAATTATTTATACTGCTGAGCAAATGGCGGAGCGTAAACGCAACGAAGTTGTAGATTGGTGTACGACAAAAAAATAATGATCTATAAGGTTGAACAATGAAAAAACTGTTCCAAAAACAAAGGTATCTTTGTTTTTGGAACAGTTTTACATGTTGTTGAAATACTATTATGTCAATGAAATCAAGGTGACAAATTAAATAGTATAGCCCTTTTTCAAAACGAGGG
>NZ_JBYTBB010000065.1:0-32692 GCF_058788755.1 Lysinibacillus sp. FW301-JW8 | reverse complement strand
CACAAAAAAACATCATGTTGCTGCCGCTGCGTTAGCACTACGCTTTCGCACAAAAAAACATCATGTTGCTGCCGCTGTGTTAGCACTACGCTTTCGCACAAAAAACATCTGTTGGCCCAAAGCCCCTGCGGTTGTCACGGATTTTGAAGAGGAGCTTTTCGAGCGAGTTCGAAAAAAATCCAGATGCAATTACGCTCGAGCGTAATTGATGTTGCTCAAGTTTCGTTTTTACCATAGAGTGATATTGAATAACTAGATTTAAATCAACATAATAGTTTTTCAACAACATGAGCACGTCTTCTATAAAGGAGACGTGTTTTTATCTTACTGTGTGTACTAAAATTAATTTTTTAAGAACCATTGGATGCTTTGAACATTTAGGCTTGTTTCGGTAAACTAGAGATAATGGAGCTTGGAAAGGAAAAAGACATGATGTATGAAAAAATAATGAATTCACTGGACGATACTGAGCACTTTGCATTGAAGCTTGCCAACTTACTAGAAGCCCGGGATACAATAACGTTGGAGGGGGATTTGGGTGCTGGAAAAACGACATTTACAAAGGCCTTAGCAAAGGGACTGGGTATAAAAAAAACAGTAAATAGTCCAACATTTACGATTGTGAAGCAATACGAGGGACGTTTACCATTTAATCATTTGGATGTTTATCGTCTAGCAGAAAGCGATGAAGATCTTGGTTGGGACGAGCTATTTTACGGAGATGCTGTATCGGTGGTAGAGTGGGCACATCTCATTGAACAAGATTTACCACAGGAGCGTTTAGGAATAGAGATTTACCGGATTGGAGAAAATCAACGACGATTTGTGTTAACACCTTGTGGAAAGCGATATGAGGCATTATGTGAGGAGCTAATGAAATGATTTGGTTAGGGATTGAAACGGCGAATGCACCGCTGTCTGTTGCTGTTGTGAGGGATGGACAAGTGATTGCAGAGATTGTACAAAATATAAAGTTAACACATTCAGCGGGAGCGATGCCTGCTATTGAGAATGTGCTTGCACGAGTCAACATAAAGCCAAGCGAGTTAGATGCAATTGCGGTATCTGAGGGGCCAGGCTCATATACAGGAGTCCGAATTGGTGTAACACTGGCCAAAACGCTAGCATGGACACTACAAAAGCCTCTCATTGGGATATCAAGCTTAAAAGCATTAGCTGCAAATGCTGCATTATATGAGGGATTCATCTGCCCAATTTTTGATGCGCGAAGAAACAATGTATATACGGCTGTTTATAAGGGTTCAAAACTAGAGACCATATTTGATGACTATCATGACCATATTGATAGCTTATTAGCACGTTTAAAAACTCTGGAGGCACCTGTTTTATTTGTTGGGGCTGATGTAGCTATATTTTGGTCCAAGATCGTAGAAGTACTAGGTGATGATGCTCATCGTGCACCTTTTAGTTATGATTTGCCCCGAGCAAGTGAAATAATTCGATTAGCATCGACCCTAGAGTTACCTAATGTGGATGCAGTTCATCACTTTATCCCACAATACAAACGTATTGCAGAGGCAGAGGCGAACTGGCTAAAGGAACAGAAGGAGAAAACGGATGAGTAGTAAGATAACATATCGTAAAATGGTTTCTGACGATGTTCCAGCTGTATATGCGATCGAGCTTGCTACATTCCCTGCGCCATGGACGCTAGATTCTTTTTATTATGAAGTACATGAAAATCAATATGCACATTATGTGTTAGCTATAGACGAAGATGACAGCATAATTGGTTTTTGCGGCATGTGGATGGTGGTAGACGCTGCGCAAATTACGAATGTTGCTGTTATAGAATCAGCCCGTGGTCGTGGAATAGGTGAAGGATTAATGCGAGAATCCATGCGAATTGCGCAACAGAATGAGATGGAAATCATGAGCTTAGAGGTGAGAGTAACGAATACTGTTGCTCAAAATCTTTATCGAAAGTTAGATTTTCAAGATGGCGGCTTACGAAAAGGTTATTATACAGATAATGGGGAGGATGCCCTTGTTATGTGGGTGAATTTATAATGGAAAAACGAATGATATTAGCAATAGAATCGAGCTGTGATGAAACAGCAGCAGCAATTATTCAAAATGGTTCCGAAATTGTTTCGAATGTTGTTGCCTCACAAATAGAAAGTCATAAACGATTTGGCGGAGTTGTACCTGAAATTGCGTCTCGCCATCATGTTGAACAAATTACGGTGGTCATTGAAGAAGCCTTAGCTCAGGCAAATATGCAACCGAGTGATTTAGATGCAGTTGCAGTTACAGAAGGACCAGGTCTAGTAGGTGCATTGTTAATAGGAATTAATGCTGCAAAGGCCTTTGCTTTCGCTAACAATTTACCGATTATTGGTGTTCATCATATAGCAGGGCATATTTATGCAAATGCACTTGTCCAGCCAATGGAATTCCCACTCTTGGCACTTGTTGTATCCGGCGGTCATACAGAGCTTGTGTATATGAAGGAGCATGGATCTTTTGATGTCATTGGTGAGACGCGAGATGATGCAGCGGGTGAAGCTTATGATAAGGTTGCGCGTGTTCTAAACTTGCCTTATCCTGGAGGACCACGTATTGACAAGCTAGCACAGGAGGGGGAAGAGGCTGTATTATTCCCAAGAGTGTGGCTTGAAGAAAATTCGTATGATTTTAGCTTTAGTGGATTGAAATCGGCAGTAATTAATTATAAACATAATATGGATCAACGTGGCGAAAAAATATCTCCCACTGCGGTTGCTAAAGGCTTTCAGGAGAGTGTAGTTGAAGTATTAACTGCAAAAACACTACGTGCTGCACGTGAATATAAAGTGAAACAAGTAATTGCAGCAGGAGGAGTGGCAGCTAATAAGGGTTTGCGAACATCGCTTGAGAAGGTTTTTGCTGAAGAGGGTATCCCATTTTTTGTTCCTCCATTAAAACTATGCACAGATAACGCTGCGATGATAGGGGCAGCAGCATCACCAATGTTTGAAGCTGGTATACGAGGAAATTTAACGATGAATGGTCGCCCTGGAATGGAGCTGAAATCCTGGGGGAAATAGAGAAAGAGGTGTCTTAGATTAAATTCTATGATACCTCTTTTTGATATGTGAAAAATATGTAGAAATATTACACAATGAAATGTTGCTGAATTGACAAATTTTTCAGAATATTATCCACAGATTAATTGTAAATAGAAACGACGAACATTCGTACTTATGCACAAATTGTTGATAACTTGTGTATAACTTGTGGTTATTCTATATATAGTAGCATGTTTTTCACATAAAACTGTGAGCAAAATAATTTAAATCTGTGGATAGTGTGGAAAAGTCTGTTGATATGTTGGTATTACTAGATTTCCTTTGTGCATAAAGCTGTGGGCAGTTTTTGTCGAAAAATAGCACTTGACCAATATATATGAAATATAAGCGCGGGTAAAGAAAAAAGCCATGTGTCAGGCACACGGCTTTACATCTAACTATACAATGATATTTTCAAGTTCTTCATTTAATTCGAGCCATTCTAACTCAAATAGCTCATGTTGTTCCTTAGCAATGGATAATTCCTCTTGCAGCTGTGAGATTTTCTCATGATTTGTGAAAATCTCTGGATCACAAAGTTCTGCCTCTAAATGGGTTATTTCAGCATTTACCTTCAGCATTTTACCTTCCAGTTCTTCAATCGTACGCCTGATTTGGCGTTCTCGTTTTTTTGCTTCTTTATCAATTTTAGAGGTAGAGGCTTTTTCAGCTATATCTATATGACCTTGAGATTGAGAATTAATAGTAGCCTTCATTTGTGCTAGTTCTAGTAGTTCCTGCTTCTTTTCTAGATAGTAATCATAGTCACCTAAATACTCGAAGGAACCATCACCAGATAGCTCAACTACTTTCGTAGCGATTCGATTAATAAAATATCTATCATGTGATACAAATAATAATGTTCCAGGATAATCAATCAACGCATTCTCTAAGACCTCTTTGCTATCTAAGTCTAGGTGGTTGGTAGGCTCATCTAGAATTAAGAAATTTGCCTTTTGCATCATTAATTTTGCAAGAGCAAGTCTGGCCTTTTCACCACCAGATAAAGAGGATACGGCTTTATCCACATCTTCACCACTAAATAAGAATCGGCCTAGAACAGTTCGAATATCCTTTTCATTCATTAATGGCCATTCGTCCCAAAGCTCTTTTAAAACACTTTTATTGCTGGTGAGCTTTGCCTGCTCCTGATCATAGTAACCAATTTGAACATTTGTTCCATAGCGAATTTCTCCAGAGAGTGGTGCTAAATCTTTTATAATGGTTTTTAATAAAGTGGATTTACCTACGCCATTTGGTCCAACAAGCGCAATTCGATCTTCTCTATAGGTCCGCAAATGAATGCTGCTTGATATTTTTTTAGCACTATAACCTATTGTTAAATCATCAACAGATAATACATCATTACCACTTTGACGGTCGATTGTGAAACCAAAGCTTGCCGATTTTTCATCACCATCAGGAGATTCCATCCATTCTGTTCGTTCTAACATCTTACGGCGACTTTGTGCCATCTTTGTGGTAGAAGCACGTGCAATATTTTTTTGAATAAACTCCTCAAGCTTCGCTTTTTCATCTTGCTGGCGTTCAAACATTTTCATATCACGCTCATAATTTTTCGCTTTTTCATCCAAATAAGCACTATAATTACCTGTATATTTTGTTACACGATGACGTGAGACTTCATAGACAATCGATACAACCTGATCTAAGAAATAGCGATCGTGGGAAACAATAAGAATCGCGCCCTCATAGCCTTTTAAATAAGATTCTAACCAGGATAACGTTTCGATATCTAAATGGTTTGTAGGCTCGTCTAGTATTAAAAGATCTGGTTTACTTAAGAGAAGCTTAGCCAGTGCTAAACGAGTTCGTTGCCCTCCTGATAATGAACGAATGGATTTCTCGTAATCCTCAGGATAAAACTGCATGCCATGAAGCACTGAACGGATATCAGATTCATATTGATAGCCGCCTGCATCTTTAAAATTATGCTGTAATTGATCGTACTCAGACATTATTTTGGCATATAAAACAGAGTCTTCATATACAGCTGGATCAGCCATTTGTTGTTCTAGTGAGCGAAGAGTCTTTTCTTGTGCCATAAGTGGTTCAAATATGGTCAACATTTCATCCCAAATCGACAAGGTTGAGTTTAATCCAGCGTGCTGTTCTAAATAGCCGATTTGTATGCCCTTAGGAATAATAATATCACCCGCATCATATGACATTTGACCGGCAATTATTTTTAGTAAAGTTGACTTACCTGCACCATTTCGTCCTACTAATGCAACACGATCACGATGTTGAACCTCTAACTTAACGCCGCTTAGTATTTCATCTACAAGGAAGGATTTATATAGTTGATTGACCTGTAAAACAATCATTCTTGACACCTCAATTCTTCCTTAGTGTAATGGATGAACGATGTGCTTGCAATGTCGATGCTTTACTTATTCCGAGCAGTCATGTAAGATTGAAACGATTTCTCTTTAGTTAGTGGCGTAAATGGCGCCATTAACTAAAGAGAAATCCTCCAATAGAAATAATAAACTTTGTAAGTAGTTCATTAAGCATGTATCATTTAAAATATGTTTAGGCGAATTTGATACACACAAGGAGGAAAAAGTTTGAAACAAGAATTAAAAATTCCACAAGCCACTACTAAAAGACTTCCTCTTTACTATCGATTTATCCAAAACTTTGCGCACGAAGGCATGGAACGAATTTCATCGAAAGAACTAAGTGAAGCGATGAAAATAGATTCAGCAACCATTCGCCGTGACTTTTCTTATTTTGGTGCACTTGGGAAAAAAGGATATGGCTACGATGTTCAACATTTATTAACATTTTTTAGCCAAACGCTAGATCAACATGAAACGACAAAAGTAGCGTTAATCGGTGTGGGGAACTTAGGTAGTGCTCTATTAAAATATAATTTCCAAAAAAATCATAATACACATATCGTTGTAGCATTCGATTCAAAAGCTCCAAAGGATGGTAAGATGATTAGTAATATTCCTGTTTTTCATCCTGATTTATTGGAGGAAAAATATGCTGAATATGGCGCAGAGTTAGCCATATTAACCGTTTCACCACGTTCAGCACAAAAAATGGCTGACCGTCTAGCAGCCATGAATGCAAAGGGTATCTTAAACTTTACCCCAGAGCGCATTACTGTGCCAGATAAAATGCAGCTCTTAACGATAGATTTATCTGTTGAATTACAGGCACTTATTTATTTAATTCGTAATCAGGAAGAGTGAAAATAATACATAATTCAAAGTATAGTTCACAGTTTCTGTCAAATAGAAATATGATATAAAATACGAAGTAATCTATGAAGAGTGACGAAAAACTTTCACATATAATTAGTTAGCAAAATGGCGAATTATGCGTTAAAATGATGGATATAAAGAGGAGGTGGCTGAAATGGGTCCAATAGGTCCAATGAGCCTCGTTATTATCGGAGTTGTCGCTTTACTAATTTTTGGTCCTAGAAAGTTACCAGAGCTCGGTAAAGCATTTGGTTCAACGCTACGTGAATTCAAAAATGCTACTAAAGGATTAGCTGACGATGACGATGATGACAAGAAAAAGAAAGAACTAGATAAGTAAGTTAGGATGTTGAGGAATGAATCCAAAAGATCTAACTGTTATTGAGCATATAGAAGAATTAAGAAAACGGCTTTTCATAGTTGCCGTTTTCTTTGTTCTTGCTATGATTGCTGGCTTTTTTGTTGCAAAGCCAATTGTTAAATATCTTCAAATTACTGGGGAATCCTACAATATAGAACTCCATTCATTTGATGTAGTAACACCACTGTCAATTTATATCCAAGTTATTTTTTTAATATCATTTATTCTTTCTTCGCCGATATTGATGTACCAATTGTGGGCATTTATAAGCCCAGGTCTAAGAGACATAGAACGAAAAGCAACCTTAAAGTATATACCGTATTCTTTTTTATTGTTTTTAGCAGGGCTGTCCTTTTCATTCTTTTACTTATTTCCTTATGTCATAAAATTTATGATGAGCTTATCGAATGAATTAGATGTACTGCCAACAATTGGCATAAAACAGTATTTTTCATTTTTATTTAGACTTACAATACCATTTGGTTTCCTTTTCCAATTACCGATTGTAGTCTTATTCTTTTCACGTATCGGAATGTTATCTCCTGAAATACTAGTTCGTTTTCGAAAGTATTCCTATTTTGGTTTATTTGTGTGCGCAGCTATAATTGCACCGCCCGAGCTGGCTTCGCATTTAATGGTATCAATACCACTGTTTATGCTATATGAAATTAGCATTATGATCTCACGTATTGGCTATAAAAAATACCTGAAATCAGAGGAAATGCGATTAAAAGAAGAGCAGGAAGCTGAGCAAAAACGACAGGTTGAAGAGGCACTTGAACAACAGCGACGACAAATAGAAGAATTAAATCAATAAAAAATAAAGAGCTCGATGCACATGCATATCGAGCTTTTTAAATGTAATTTTTGACGACAAATAACTAAAAAATCAGTGGGATAAAAAGCTCCCACTGATTTTTTATTGCATTTTTTGTAGTTCTTCAAGCAACTTTTGCAATCGTTCTGCATACAATTGTACAAGTGTCACAAAACCATTCAGCATGACGTGGGCGATAATGGACGTCCAAATGCGTTTTGTCTTGTGGTATAAGAAGGCAAAAATCAATCCACAAATTGTATAAAGCAAGATATGTGAAAAGTCCCTATGAATAAGAGCAAAGAAAATGGCACTTACTATAGCCGCTATCCAGAAATTCGTTGTTTGGACAAGCGATCCAAAAATTACACGGCGGAAGACGAACTCTTCTAATATTGGTCCAAATACGACAATCGCAAATATCGCAATAGGAGCGCCTTTTGCAATAGCTACAATATCAGCTGTGTTTTGCGACCCACCCTGGATACCGAATACAGCCATTTCGATAGCTGCGCCAATCATTTGGCCGATAAAAACTAAGAAGAAACCAATAATTCCCCACATGATTGACAGTGGTATAGTTTCTTTCTTTCCTTGATAAATATCCCAAAATGTTTTATCACGGGATGTAAGGATTAAGCTTAGAATTAACGCAATGGCGAAGCTAAGTGCAATATACCAGCCCTGTGTTAATGGAGCTGCTTGTTTACTAGCTAAACCAGTAGTACTCATAACAAGCTTATGAAATGGTACTAACAGCCATTTGCCTGATATTTGCATGAGGATATAAATCAATAAAACATATAGGGCTGTTTTTTTATGTTTAATTACTTTTTGAGAATTAGTCACAGTCAAAATCCTTTCCATTCATTATGCTACCTTTCTATTGTAGAGGAATATGGAAAGAAAACAAAATTTTTCGAAGTTCTGGCTTGCAAAAAAAAGTGTGATTGATTATCATAATAATTGTGTTAGCACTCAACTGTATAGAGTGCTAATAAACTCTCAACAAACATTTAATTAATAGGAGGTTGTTTCACTTGTTAAGACCACTAGGAGATCGTATTGTAATTGAACTAATCGAGGTAGAAGAAAAATCTGCATTCGGTATTGTACTGCCAGACTCTGCAAAAGAAAAGCCACAAGAAGGTAAAGTTGTAGCAGTTGGGACAGGTCGTGTGTTAGAAAACGGACAACGTGTAGAGCTTGACGTTAAAGTTGACGACCGCATTATTTTCTCAAAATACGCTGGTACAGAAGTTAAATATGAGGGTAATGAATACTTAATTTTACGCGAAAGCGATATTCTTGCAATTATTGAATAATGCAATGCTTTATTTAGGTAATAAAGCGAATGCCTATAATGATTGTCACATATGACAATAACAGTATGGTGAAATTGATATAAATATATTGATGAAGCTTAACGAATATTCCATTTCAGGAGGGTAAATTCAAATGGCAAAAGATATTAAATTCTCAGAAGAAGCTCGTTCATTAATGTTACAAGGTGTAGATAAATTAGCAAACGCAGTTAAAATTACATTAGGGCCTAAAGGGCGCAATGTCGTTTTAGAAAAAAAATTCGGTTCACCACTTATTACAAATGATGGTGTGACTATTGCAAAAGAAATCGAACTAGAAAACCCATATGAAAACATGGGTGCAAAATTAGTAGCAGAAGTTGCTTCTAAAACAAATGAAATCGCAGGTGATGGTACAACTACAGCAACAGTACTAGCACAAGCAATTATTCGTGAAGGCTTGAAAAACGTGACAGCTGGTGCAAACCCTGTTGGAATTCGTAAAGGGATTGATAAAGCAGTTACTGCTGCACTGACAGAATTACACGCTATTTCTCGTCCAGTAAGCCATAAAGATGAAATTGCACAGGTTGCTGCCATCTCTGCTGCTGATGATGAAGTTGGACAACTTATTGCTGAAGCAATGGAGCGCGTTGGTAACGATGGTGTTATCACAATTGAAGAATCTAAAGGCTTCACAACAGAGCTTGATGTAGTAGAAGGTATGCAGTTTGACCGTGGCTATGCTTCACACTACATGGTGACTGATACAGATAAAATGGAAGCGGTTCTTGATAACCCATACATTTTAATTACAGATAAAAAAATTACAAACATTCAAGAAGTATTACCATTATTAGAACAAGTGGTACAGCAAGGTCGTCCACTTTTAATCATTGCTGAAGATGTTGAAGGGGAAGCTCTTGCAACACTTGTAGTAAATAAACTTCGCGGTACATTTAATGCTGTAGCAGTTAAAGCACCTGGATTTGGTGACCGTCGTAAAGCGATGTTAGAAGATATCGCTATCCTAACTGGTGGTCAAGTCATTACAGAAGAATTAGGCTTAGACCTTAAATCTGCTGATATTACGTCTCTAGGCCGCGCTGCGAAAGTAGTTGTGACAAAAGACAACACAACAATCGTAGAAGGTGTTGGCGGTGCTGATGCAATCGAGGGTCGCATTGGTCAAATCCGTGCTCAGCTTGCTGAAACAACTTCAGAATTCGATAAAGAAAAATTACAAGAACGCCTTGCAAAATTAGCAGGTGGTGTAGCAGTCATCAAAGTTGGTGCTGCAACAGAAACTGAGTTAAAAGAACGTAAACTTCGTATTGAAGATGCACTTAACTCAACTCGTGCAGCTGTTGAAGAAGGTATCGTATCAGGTGGTGGTACTGCACTTCTTAATGTGTACGCAGCTGTTGAAAATGTGGCAGATGCAGAAGAAGGCGATGTAGCAACAGGTGTGAAAATCGTTCTACGTGCGTTAGAAGAGCCAGTTCGCCAAATTGCAAACAACGCTGGCCTTGAAGGCTCAATTATCGTAGATCGCCTAAAACGTGAAGAAATCGGTGTAGGCTTCAACGCAGCAACAGGTGAATGGGTGAATATGATTGAAGCGGGCGTTGTAGACCCAGCGAAAGTAACGCGCTCTGCATTACAAAACGCAGCATCTGTAGCAGCTTTATTCTTAACAACAGAAGCAGTTGTAGCAGATATTCCAGACCCAGCAGCGCCAGGAATGCCTGATATGGGTGGCATGGGCATGCCGGGGATGATGTAATTAAATATAGTAAGGCAACACTTCTTTTAGGAAGTAGTGTTACTCACAATTAATATAAATACACCTACCACTTCTCATCATTTCTACTATCTGATGAGAAGTGGTTTTTTTCTTTTAAAGTTTACCTACCCAGAACATTCAATATAAAAACCACCTC
Source organism: Lysinibacillus sp. FW301-JW8 (assembly GCF_058788755.1). NCBI lineage: Bacteria > Bacillati > Bacillota > Bacilli > Caryophanales > Bacillaceae > Lysinibacillus > Lysinibacillus sp. FW301-JW8. Next base: position 21,957 of record NZ_JBYTBB010000065.1, on the reverse strand, counting down.
TTATAATTAGTAAATAATTATAAGAGGTGGTTTTTATGTTTAAGATTCCTAAAATTATAGTTCATTTGATACGGTTTTAACCGAATAATAAATTAAGAAGCTCTTTTAATACAGAAAGGAGGAAAGTAGATGCGTATTGAATATAACCAATATCATCAGCCAGTTACAGATCAAAAACTAACGAAGTCAGCAACACAAGTAACAGAAGATGAAAAACAATTGATGCAGAAGCAAAAGAGGGAACAAGAGCTAGAAAGGCAAAAGAAGATGGCAGAGCAATTAAAGAGAGAAACTGAGGCAGCTAAGAAGCAAATGGAGGCAGAGGAAGACAAGTTAAAAATTTATACAACATGTTTAGAAATTGCGAGACGTATTTCCTCTGGAGATAAAGTTCCAACGAAGGATCATCAATTTTTAGTCAAGCATGACCCCGCGCTATATGGAAAAGCGCTGACGATGCGTATACCTAAAGATGATCCTAAGGAGTACAAACAATTGTCTGAGGATGAGGAAAGCCAAAATAAGCAACAGTCAGGTATATCTGAAGGAATAAGCGAGCCTACGAGTCAGAATAATTCAAGCTCAACGGTAGATATAAAAATTTAAGTCATGCGTGTTACCTTTCAAAAGGACAATGGAGATGAAAAGTTGTGCAAAAAGTAGAAAAAGCCTCAATTGTGATATGGCTTTTAGGTGATTTACAATATTGTATAAAAAGATTATTTGTCATTTTAATAGCTTATTATTTATTTCAAGATTATGAGTTTGTACGGAAAATATGTATACTTGCCTCTTTATATTATACGGTGCAATTTCTTTATGAAGGGCTTATGAATATTTTTTATTATAAAAATTTCCGATATGTAGAAGATGAAGAAAGGATTCAAATATTCAAAGGAGGTATTACTATTCGTCATAGTACTATTCCCATTCGACGTATACAGCATGTGAGTATTACCCAAACGTTTTATGCACGTTTATTTAATTTATATAGTGTAGGTATATATACTGCTGGTGATTACCATAGCATCCAATTTGTAAAAAAGGAGGCGGCAGAGGTATTAAAAGAAAATATCACCATGTTCTTGATTGAGAAGGGAATTGACCAAGATGAGCAAGAAAAGAGATCATGTTCTTGAAATTATATATATCAATTATGACATCATTAAAGAGAGAATATATCCTATATTTGTGTTGATTCTTGGCTTGATTGGTGTTAATCAATTTTACGAAAAAATATTAAATATCGGATTTTTGTTGCTGTGTGCACTGATTATTATTTCTTCTATATTGCTTTGGTATTATAAAAACTTTTCTTTTGACAAGCAAAAAATCGTTATTGCCGAAGGTGTATTTGCTAAAAAACAACATGAAATTCCGATTAATCGTGTAAAATCTATTCGGATTTCAGATTCATTTCTAAAGCGAATAGCGGGTGTGTCGAATTTTAATATTGAATTAGTCGGAGGAGATGAATTTATCTTTGTATTAACAAATAAAGAAATTGTGAGAATAAAAAATGCTCTTTTTCCTTCTTATGAATTAATGCAGCCTAAAAAATCGATGCAACGTATATCATTTTTTCAAAGTTTGTTGCTAGCGTCAGCCGACCGGAGACTGTTTCTTGCCTCAATGTCCATCACGATGATTTTGCTTAATTTTTCTTCCAAGCTAGTAGGTTTTTGGATTGAAGGATGGGATACTGATGCAAGCCGAATAGGGTTTAAAGGAGCGTTTCAAATTGTTAAGGAGATGTCTTGGCAGGACGTGCTCTCATTAGTATTAATGTTTTTTATACTTTTCATTGTATCGATTTTGGTGTCAGCCATTTATATAATGATAACATATTGGAGCTTTCATAGTGAGAATGTAGGACAGTATATACATATATCCTATGGTTCGTTGAATAAAAAATCTGACCAAATTCCTTTAAATGAAGTGCGGTCTGTGCAAATTTTACAACCCCTATTTTTTCAATTATTTGGCTATGTACAAATCAGAGTTAATGTGATTGGTAGTGATGGGAGTATACTTTTATTTCCTATATTGAAACGGAAACAAGTGTCAGAATTTATACAACAGCAATTGCCTGTATTTAAAGTTGAACCAATGCAAAAAAATGTGAAAGCATCTGTATTACCTGATTATTTATTGAGCATAACTTGGTTTCCTACATTAGTATGTTGTGCTTTAGCGTATATTCATCCTTATTTTTTGTACGGTTTATTGTCATTAATATTTTATTTATACTTAGGGTATATGCGTTGGAAACATGCAGGTTTAAAAGTTGATGAACACTATATTCGCCATTCGGGCTATAATTGGTTCCAGGCGTTTCATATGATTACTCTGCTGCCCTATATTCAGCACACCGCAGTTAGTCAATCCATTTTTACAAAGGGAAGAAATGTTGCGAGCTATGAGTATTCGTTATATGCAGAAGATGGAGATGAATCATATAGTTGTTATGGATTAGACGCGCGGTATCAAGAAACCTTTTTAAATATTGCTCAAAATAATAAATAAGATGGTCCCTGTTTTCGATAAATCAACAGCCTGCGCTCAAGTTCACAATTTGAGAACAGGCTTTTTTGTGCTTATTGAAAATGATGAAAGCTATTAAATTAATTTTCCTGTTGTATTTCAATAGATTATCACTTACAATACATATTGAAAATGATAATCGTTATCATTTGAAGAAAATGTATTAGATAGAGGTGAAATCTTGGATAAACAGGATGCTAAAAGAATAGGCGTAGGTAACATGTATTATGTCATGATCTTACTTATCATTGGAACAATTTTATTATCTGCCGTGTTATCTGTATCAATAGGGCAGGTTAGTATTCCATTCAAGCAATCTATGGATATTCTTTTACATACGCTTACAAATGGAAAGTTAGGATCACTTGATCATATTCAAAATCAATCGTACTTAAATATTATTTTGCAGGTAAGGATGCCTCGTGTGGTTTTTGCTTTATTGATTGGCATTGGACTTGCCCTGTGTGGGGTAGTAATGCAGGCGATTGTTCAAAATCCGCTTGCTGATCCATATATTCTTGGTATTTCTTCAGGTGCAACATTGGGTGCAACTTTCGCCATTCTAATTGGCTTTGGTGGTAGTGCGTTCTTAGCCCAATTTGGTGTAGCTTTTGGTGCTTTTGCAGGGGCAATGTTGACATCGATGGCCGTTCTTCTTTTGTCAAGTATTGGTGGTAAAGCAACCTCCATTAAACTCGTGTTATCAGGGGTTGTGATAGGAGCGTTATGTAGTTCGTTTTCAAGCCTTATGATATTTTTTGCTAAAAATACGGATGCCATTAAAGCTGTTACGTTCTGGTCAATGGGTAGTTTAGCCACTGCTAGCTGGGACAAGACACCAATCTTAGCAGTTGTAGTTGTGTTAGGTGCAGCATTATTTCTTCTCCAACATCGCATATTAAATACAATGCTATTAGGTGATGAGTCTGCTATCACATTAGGAATCAATTTAAGCGTTTACCGAAAGCTATATATGATTCTTACGTCATTAGTAGCGGGGACTATGGTTGCCTATGCAGGAATGATTGGTTTTGTTGGTTTAATTATTCCTCATATTACAAGGGGCATTTTTGGTGCAGATCATAAACGATTAATGTTAGGTACGTTACTGTTAGGAGGGCTATTTATGATCTGGGCAGATATTTTGTCTAGAACATTAATCCAAAATGTTGAATTACCTATAGGAATCATTACCTCTGTTATTGGATCACCATTATTTATCTATATGATTGTAAAAAAAGGTTACAACTTCGGAGGGTAGAACAATGGAATTAATTGCTAAGGAAATGGAAGTCAAGATAGGCAAAAAAGAAATTGTTAAAAATGTATCTATTCATGTGAAAAAGCAACAATTTGTGGGCTTAATCGGACCAAACGGATGCGGAAAGTCAACTTTGTTGAAAAGTATCTATAAAAGCATTTCACCGCAAAAGGGAATGGTTTTTTTAGATGATTTAGATGTTTTAAAAAGTCCTGAGAAAAAAATTTCTCAGCATTTAGGTGTAGTTGGTCAATTTAATGAAATGCATTTTGATTTAACTGTGCATCAGATGGTGCTGTTAGGCAGAACACCTCATAAGAAAATGTTAGAGTCAGACACGAAGCATGATTATGGTGTAGTTGAGGAAGCGTTGAAACGTACAAATTTACAAGATTATAAGGATCGTAGCTATTTATCGTTATCTGGTGGAGAAAAGCAAAGGGTTATTTTAGCAAGAACAATTGCACAGCAACCTAAATTTATGATACTGGATGAACCTACTAATCATTTAGATATCCGCTATCAAATTGAAATTTTATCTTGTGTGAAAGAGCTAAATATAGGAGTCCTTGCAGCTCTTCATGATTTAGAGATGGCAGCGCATTATTGTGATTATCTTTACGCAGTGAAGGATGGAGAAATTTATGCGCATGGCACACCAGAGGAAGTATTAACTCCAGATACAATAGAAGCTCTATATCAAATTAAGTGTCAAACATTTACTAATCCAGTGACGAATGGATTAAGTTTTGCATATGGATTTTAGGAGGAGTATAAATGAAGAAGAAATTATTAGTAGGGATGGGCTTAGCAGCTATGTTACTGTTAACAGCTTGCGGTGGCACATCAAAAAATACATCTGAGAAATCAGAAACGAAAGAGCATTATCCATTAACAATAGAAAACTATACAAAGGCTGAAGGTGGCTCAACTTGGGAAAAGAAAGAGCAAAAATTCGATAAAGCACCAGAAAGAATTATGGCTAACACACGTCCAGCAGCAGAACTATTATTACATTTAGGCTTAGGGGACAAAATTGTTGGAGTTGGTGCAAACTTTGGTGCACCTGATACATCTGTAGAGAAGGAATACGAAAAGTTAAATATTTTAAGTGATGAGTACGTTGGCAAAGAGGTTACATTAGGAACTGATCCAGATCTAGTTTTTGGACGAGGTGGATTATTTGATAACGCTGAATGGGGAGTAGGCACAGTAGATTCTCTAAATGATATGGGTGTTAAAACGTATGTTTTAGAATCTTCGATAACAGGTGGAACATATGAATCGATTTATAAGGATATAGAGAATGTTGGGGAAATTTTTAATGTTCAAGACAAAGCAGATAGCTTTATAAAGGAATTAAAAGATAGACAAAAGAATATTTCTACTAAATTAGAGAGCATTAAAGAGCACAAAACATTTGCATACTTGCATACAAATGATCCAAAAGATCTTTTTGTATGGTCAGCACATGGGGAATCATTCTTTAATAATTCATTTAATATGATTAAACTAGATAATATCTTTAAAGATGAGACAGGTGATATTAGCATCGAGACATTAATTGCTACAGATCCAGATGTTTTAATTCTGCCAAACTGGGATGGATCAGATCTTACAAAAGTACGCGAGGAAATTTATGCCAATCCTAAACTTTCAAGCATGAAAGCTATTAAAAATAAACAAATTTATATTGTAGATTATAATTACATGTTTGGCTATAGCTATAATACGATAGATGGTATGGAAGCTTTAGCAAAAGAAATGTACCCAGATTTATTTAAATAAGTGAAGAAATGGGGAGATTAATCCCACTTTTTAAAGGAATAGTTCACTAGAAATTTTCTAGTTTACTATTCCTTTATTTATTGAGTAATTAGTTGGTTTATATTCAATATTATTACAGTTAAATGCGTGTGCATACTATCCCAACAAATAGAAACGGGATGTTGCTTATCAAGATAGATTAATCGAGTAATAAGGTTGTTATTTATAGTGCTTGTATCTATCAAATGAGGTGAGGAATTCAGAAATAGACCTGTTTTAAAGATAGCTTCCTTTAATGTCCATAGCTCATAAAAGGCTTGTAATCGATTGAGATTGGTTTTTGAAAAAAATATATCTAATTCAGTCTGTGTCATTGCAGAAAATATGACCTCTTCACACAATGGTATTATTTCTTCCACATCAACTCCGATATGACCCTTTGTAGTTAGTGCCACGACTATCCACTTTCCCGAATGTGATAGATTTACATCGCCCTCCCATTGATTATTAATAATATATGGACGTCCGTTAGCATCTCTTTCTACTTGAATTTGATGATTGCCGAGGACCTTTTGAAGCGCCCATCGAATAAGAGTGCTACCTAATAATGCCCTTTGCCTATCCTGCCAATGCTTATATTGTAAAATTCTATGCTGGTCTGGCTGTGATAGTTGATAGAACAGCTTATCCCATTCTGCTTGTACCAATTGTTGACCAAGAGGTAACGCAAATAAATATACTTTGTTAGTCTTCATATGATTTCTACAGACTCTGGCTCAGGGAAATACTCCATTTTGATGCCGTAATGAATCAACTTGCGAATAAAGGCTGTATTTGGCACTGCACATAAAATTTTCGTATGTGCTAAAAATGCTTGTGTTTTATCGCAATTAAAGACAAATGGTGAATCACTTGCTCCATCACCTTCTAGCTGTGCAATGGCCAATGATAAATATGTCTGTGCATCCTCTGTATGATCATTATATAAAAGCCAGTTCGTATATTCCTGTGCAGTCACAGTTTCAAGCTCATAGCCAAACTCCTGAATCAATTCAATAAAGTTTAGATAGGGCAGCGGAGTGGGGTTACATAAATGGAATACATGTCCGTTTGAAGCAGACTGACATGCTAGAGCTACTAGCGCTTGGCTGGCATAATTAATCGGTGTAAAGTCAATGTGCCAATGAGCACTAGGAATCTTACCTAAATAAAGCATGGATTTGATCATACGATAAAAAGCATTGTCATCAATATTGCGTTGGAATTTACCAGTTTCAGAATGACAGGTTAAATTCCCAACACGATAAATGGATATAGGAATAGCCTGCATGCTGGCCTGTCGTACAAGATTCTCAGCCTCTAGCTTACTTTGTGTATAAACATTGTCAAGCTGATAGTCATAATTAAAGTTACCTTGTGCTTCATCGAATCCCCAATTATTTGCGGCAAGCTCCTCTGGAATCCCCATCGTTGAAACATAGTGGAAATGAACACCCTTTTTACGTTTAGCTAGTTTCAGTAGATATTTAGTACCTTCGACGTTTACATCACTAAATTGTTCCGCTGCGCCAAAATGCCTTACATCTGCTCCACAATGAATAATAGCATCAATCTGATTAATAATTGTATGCTCATCTTTGTCAGATAGGCCCAGCCTTTGATGCCCCAAATCTCCTTGTATCACTGTCACTCGATTTTTCAAAAGTGTAGTGATGCTGTCCTCGAAATAAAATTGCATAGTATCATTAAGCTTTTCTTCAATGGATACACGAGCATTTGGTCTAATGAGGCAGTAAACCTGTACATTTGTTGTCATTAACAGCTCATATAATACATGACTTCCTAAAAAGCCCGTAGCGCCTGTAAGCAATACTGTTTTCATTGGTAATGGTTCTACTGCATCAGAAACTGGTAGGCGGTTAGGCTCCTTTAATTCCTTTAATAGGACAGTAGATGGCAACACTGGGTTTGCCTGATCCTTAGCTTGATAGTTACGAATATAATAATCAAGCTCTGCAATAGTTTGATGTTGGAAGAAATCTTGTATTTTTAAGAAGGGAATATGCTTTTTCACTTGTACAAGAATCTCTAGAATTTTTAACGAATGTCCACCTATGTGGAAAAAGTTATCGTGAATGCCAACTTGCTCAACACCAAGTACATACTCCCATGCCTTAGCTAGCATTTCCTGCCTATCATTTTCTGGGGCTGTATATTTGCTATTTAGAGAAATGGTTTCTTCTATCTCTAGTAATTGCTTTCGATCAATTTTACCTGTTGGAGATAGAGGCATCTCTAGTAATTCAAAGAATCGCTCAGGAATCATATATTCTGGTAAATTATTTGATAAATACTCTCTAATGGCCTTTTGTTCTATTTGCATACCGCCTGACACAGTATAATAGGCAAATAAACTATTATTGCCATCTGCCTTTTTTTTCGCGACCATTATTGCCTCTTGTATGTTAGGGTAATTACTTAACACGGCTTCAATTTCCCCAAGCTCTATACGAAATCCTCTTACTTTTATTTGCGAATCTTTCCGTCCAATAAATTCAATTACACCACTTGGTAATAAACGGACTAAATCGCCTGTTCGATACATCAATTCATCAGCTTTAAATAGATGTGGAGCAAAAACCTCGGCTGTTTTTTCAGGTTGATGTAAATAACCTGCTGCTAAACCAGCGCCTGCAATACATAATTCACCTGTGACATTGATTGGGCAAAGCTGATTATTGCTATTAACAATATACATTTCATAGTTGGCAATCGGTCTGCCAATTGGCATGCTTCCCTGATTGTCTGTTATAGAATCCTTTATCTTATAGTAGGAGGATAGCACTGTGCATTCAGTTGGTCCGTAAACATTAACAATTTCAGTCCATTTACCGAATTTCTCCTGCCATCTTTGTACAACAGCAGGCATTAGAGCTTCACCACCAACTGATAAAAATTTAAGAGACGATAAATTTTCTTGAAATTCTACAGATAGATATGTAGCAAGCTGTGTAAAGAAAGTATTTGGCACAGTCGCAGTAGTAATGTTTTCGCGTGCGATCATATTAGCAAATGCTTCGACGGATAGCCGTTCAATACTTGTGAGCATGTGCAGTCTTGCACCTGAAAAAAAAGCCGTCAATGTTTCTGTCACTGAAGGGTCAAAACTATAGGAGATAAATTGAGAATAAACGTCATCTTTAGAGGATTGGTAAATTCTCTGATGATCTGTTATTAAGTTAATAACAGCCCCATGTTTGATCATGACACCTTTTGGTTTACCTGTGGATCCAGATGTATAAATAATATAGGCTAAATCGGATGGGTGTAGATTACTGTGAATATTTTCCTTTGAAAAACTTTCCTTCTGATTGATGGTCAACACCATCCGAGGTTGTACATCATTATGTATGAGTTGGTTCAGTAAGTTCATATGTTCATCTTTCGTCAATACAAATGGGGCGGCAGTATCGTTCAATAGGTACTGGCAACGTTCTTGTGGATAGCTTGGATCAATGGGAACATAGGCACCACCTGCTTTTAGTACTCCTAGAATACTAATGATTGTTTCCTTACTACGCTCCATTAAAATGGCTACAAAATCACCTTTTTGCAGACCATTGTCTATTAACATATGGGCAACTTGATTAGATCGTTCATTTAATTGATGATAGGTCATTGTACCGCCCTCGAAAGATAAGGCAATTGCATCAGCAAATTGGTTTACAGCCTGATAAAAAATTTCAGGTATTGTGGTATTTGTATCGTAATAGGCTTTAGTTTGATTTAAAGCTTGGTATGCTAGCAGATCCTTCTCTTTTAACAGTTCAATACATGGAGAGACTAGCATTTGTTGTTCAAATAGTTGTGTTTGATGATGTGATAAATATAAATTAAAATCTCGTGTATTATTCAATCATAACAACTCCTATTATCAAAGAGGGAAATCAATAAGCAGAATATTAAAAATTCATTTTAGCGATAAACTCCCGCAGATGTTCATAAATCTGCGGGATACTGAGAACCTGCTTCTGCTTATAGAAAGACTCTTTTCATTTTTATTTCACGACAAATGTGTTAACAACATTTAATAATTCGCTGGACAAATCAGTTAATACTTGCGCTTCTTCAGAAACTCTTTGTACGGTATTCAGTTGAGAAGAGGAAGTTTCAGCGACTGCTCGTGTATTATCTCTTGACCCCATAGAGAAATCTTCCATATCCTTTACAGCAGAGGTTACTTCTTCCATGCCGGCTGCCATTTCTTCTATTGTTGCGGATAGTTCTTGTATTTGTCCAGTAACATGGTGGATTGAAGTTAAAATATGACTAAATGATTTTTCGGAATCATTAATCATGACTAAACCATTATCTACTTCCTCCACAGCACGCATCATCACATTTACAGATGTATTTGTATCATGCTGAATATGTGAGATAAGCGTGGAAATTTCGCGAGCAGATGCCTCAGATTGCTCAGCAAGCTTACGAACTTCATCAGCTACAACAGCAAAGCCACTTCCAGCTTCACCAGCACGAGCTGCTTCAATGGCTGCATTCAATGCCAATAAATTCGTTTGAGAGGCGATACCTGTAATAATACCAACGATTTCTTCAATTTTACCTGAATGTTCGCCAAGCATTTTTACAGATGCTGCTGATTGATTCACTGCTTTACTAATCGCATTCATTTGAGCTACAGATTTATTTGTCGAGTCATTTCCTTTTTCAGCTTCCTCAGATGCTAGGATTGAGGATTCTGATATTTGATTGGAGGTCAGGGCAATTCGTTGAATACCCATGCTCATTTCCTCAATGGTGATCGAGCTTTCTTTTGCTTTTTGGACTTGTAAATCAGCGCCTCCAGCAATTTCTTGCATAGATGAAGCTACACTATTGTACGAGTCTGTTGCTTCTTGCATATTGGTAGATAATACATTGGCGGTGTTCGAAACACGTGCAGAAACATTTGTGGTGCTTTTAATAACTGCTTTCAAATTTTCAATCATGGAATTAAAGTTTTCTGTGAGTAGACCCACTTCATCTGTTGATATCACAGGTAAGGGATCTAGCTCTAAATTACCTTCTGCCACTTTTCTAGATTGTAGGGAAAGATGCTGAATCGGTGTTAATTTTCTTTTTAAAACTGTAAAAACAGCAATGGAAGAACCAATTAAGAAAATCACTGTAACTAAAAGAATCCATAAAACCTCTGTCATCGCCTTAGCCGTTACCATTGATACGTCATAGTCAATTGCATATGCAGCTAAGACTGCTCCGTTTTCATCCAAAATTGGTGTAAGGCCTGTTTTGTAGCTACCATACTCATCTGAGTAGATGCTCGTAGCAGTCGCTTCTTTTGTGTCAAAAATTTCTTTAATTCTTGCTAAAAAGTCATCTGATAAGCCCATAGATATCATATCTTGGTTATACTCCGCCCCAAATTCCAGTATACTTGAGGATAGAACAGGCGCTTTTATATTGTCTCCATCTACCGTTATAAGAAATAGATTTGTAATAATATCAGAGTGATCATTTATATCGTCCATTTCTTTTGTTAAACGAAGAACATCTGAATTACTAGCGTTAGGCTCCTTTATAATAGATTGCAATGTTTTTAGATCTATTGTTTTTGCTAAGATCATTCCTTTATCATAAAGAGATTGATTCATATCTTTTAAATTACTATTCTTTACTATGTAATAGGATAGACCTAGATTGACTAATCCAAATAGTAATAAAATACTTATTACAATGGTTGTTAATTTCCTACTGATGGACATGTGCTGTTTCTTACTTTTCTTCATGTTCTTCCTCCTATAATTATATACAAAACATATTTTAAGTAAAAAAATAGACAATCGAAGCTGAGATAGTCAAAAGTAAATAGTAGAGAACATTACATTTGGCAGTCCTGATGTAATTTTCATGGAAGGTATGTGTACCTTTTTATTAAAATATTAATGAATGGAAAATAATCCAAACATCCCCTAACATTAAACTACTATACTGCCAAAAAATATGATTCACAACCCAATAAACTTACTATTTCGACTTATAATCTTTAAAACAAAATTGAATAAAATGGTTTGTTAGTATGAAAATTTTTATTGGAAGTTGAAAAATTTACTAAATTTTAACATTTTATTAATATTTAATTATAAGAAGTGATATTCTTGAAGTTGTTTTGAAGAATTAAATTATTGGTGAAAAACATCTTTTAGTTTTAAAATTAGGTCTTTTAAATTACATACATTATTATGATAAAAATGGATGAAGCATATAGTCTATCTTTATCTTCAATAAAAAGCTTTATCTTGGGTTTCCAAATATGCCAGGAAACATATCTGTTATCCCTGGTAAGCCCGGGAAACTAGGGTATTGTCCGCCAAAGATGGGGCTGGGGCGGATACGGTGATGGATCATATGGAGGATAGGGGCTACATGGAGGTGTCCCTGTTCCTGCTGCAGTTATTTGATAGACATCCACTGTCACTAATTGACCGTTATCTAGCTGGATTTCTGCAGTTCTTCCTCCTGATCCAAAGCCCGTATCAATGTGCCATGATAAGTACCAGTAGGGAGAGTAACCCAAATTTTCATGCTAGGTCTGAGCTGTTGATTAAAATCATTAGGAGCTAATCTAGCATATACCAATGAAACACACCTTTCTTTATTTGTTCTAACATAGCCTATTTTCAAAATTCCTATTTGCCTTAGGCTAGTGGTTACTTAAATTTGAAATTGTTATAAAATATACTGATTTTCATTATAATGAGAGAAAAAAGGATGTTTGCATAATGGCAATTATCAAGATTAAGAAAATTACAGTGCAAAATTTACGAAATGTTCGTCATGGTGAAATTTCCTTAGCAGTAAATTTTGAGTCATTTTTACAGGTCAATGTTGTAGGTTTATATGGACAAAATGGTTCAGGTAAAACAACGATTGTCGATGCCTTTAGTATATTGAAAGCACTAATTTCAGGCTGGATGGCAGAAGTGAAATTACCTGTACAAGAAAAGCGCTTAGTCATGGCGGGAGAGGGTAAGGCTAGTATAGATTTTGAATTTCTTGTGGAAAATCAGTTTGGTACATTTTTAATCAATTATTATGTAGAGCTAAAAGAGGACGAGCATCGACTATACACAGTTCTTGAACGGCTTACGTATCGAGAAAATGACAAGGGCAAACGTATGAAGATACTAATTGCTATTACAGAAGACGATGTACAGATTCGTAACGCTAAACTTTCAGATATGAATGAAAAAGCACGTATTCAATTGCTAGTTGTTCAGCAATTAGCCAGAAGGCAATATATGTCCTTTATCTTTCATAAAGATTTAAAGCTTTTATTACAAGAAAGGCTTTCGGAGCTTGAGATGCAGCTCCTTCAAAATGTAGCAATTGATTTTAATCAAGATTTACATGTTGTGAATAATCAAAATATCGCGCCTTTGTTTGAAGAGCGAATCATGCCCTTTAGTATCCATTTAGAGAAAACTAGAGGCTTAATACCATATGATCTAAAGGGACCAGCAGTCTTGCCAGAAGAGACCTTCTATGTGTTATGTGAGGTTGTCGAACAAAGTAATCAAGTATTGTCAGCAATTATCCCAGGTCTGACCATAAAAATTAATGTTATTACGAAACAAACAATGGATAGTGGAGCAAAAGGGGTTCGTTTTGAATTTTTATCAAAGCGTGGAGACCGTGAATTACCTCTTCGGACAGAGTCAGAGGGGATATTAAAAATAATTTCTGTTCTTAGCTTGCTTATTGCGGTATACAACAATCCTAATGCATGTGTCATCATTGATGAATTAGATTCTGGTGTTTTTGAATATTTGTTAGGTGAGTTGTTAACAGTGATAGATGAGGATGGAAAAGGTCAGCTTATCTTTACATCCCATAATCTACGTGTGTTAGAGGTGCTAACCATTAAAAATTTATGGTTTACAACAATAAATGAAAATCACCGCTATATGCAGCTAAAAGGAATAAAAGAAGTGAATAATGCTAGGGATGTCTACCTGCGTGCTATTCAGCTTGGTGGCCAGGATGAGGAAGTTTATAAGGAAACAAAATCATTTAAAATGAAGCGTGCGTTTAGAAAAGCGGGTGTGCAGCATGACTAAAAAAGTTCTCTTAATCATTGTTGAGGGACAGACAGAACAGATTATCCTAGAGGATTATTTAGATGAATATTTTGCAAATTCGATGATTCGCTTTGATGTTCAGCGTGAGGATATTTTGACAAAATGGGATGCCAATAAGCGTATACCTAATATTAAAAATAGTGTTATTAAAGTAATCCAGAGCTATTTAAATAAATATAAGTTTTTAGCAAAGGATTTAACGGCAGTTGTTCATATCACAGATGCAGACGGGTGTTTTATTGCGCCAGAATTTGTTAAGGTGAAGGAGGATATCGAGCAAAAATTATTTTATACAGAGGATTCAATCTTAGTGAAGTCAGATAAACGCAAAGAGCAAATTGAACAACGTAATGAAATGAAAGCTAATAATGCCAGGATATTAGTGGCGAATGACCACTTCAGCATTAACCGTTTAAAAGTACCCTATCAATTATTTTATTTTTCTACAAACTTAGAACATGTACTTTGGGATGAACGCAATGAAATTCCAACAGAAAAAGTGCAAAAGGCAGATGATTTTATGGATAATCTCACTGACAATATTGAGGAGTATTTGAGGGGATTTCTCCCAGTTAGTCCAGAGCTGCCATATAGAGAAAAAATGAAAAAAAGCTGGGCATTTTTAATGGATGGCTGCCATTCATTGCAACGAGGAACCAATGTCTCATTGTTATTTGAAATGATTAAATCGGATGTACAATAAAAAGTGCCCTCCAATGTTGAAGGAGGGCACTTTATAATGTTAACTGCTATTGTGTGCACAAGTTAACGCTGTTGTTCGTAGCTACGGATATGCCCCAAAATGGCAGGATCCTTAATTTTAGTATCTTCACTTAATAGAAATAGCTTCGACATGATTTCGGCTGTACGAGGGTCATCATCCACCATTGGTAAGAAAATACGTCCACGGTGCTGCGATTGTACAGCGATTATTGGGATCATTGAGCCGCCCATTTGATGGACAACACCACTACCTAAATGCAGTGAATAGCTAGCCAACTTACCTTCTATAAGGGCATGCTGTTTTTTCACTTCTACATTTGTAAGTTTTAATAGCTTTGTTAATTCCTCTACAATCACAGTGCGCATTTCAACGGTAGAATGACTTGCCTCGGGATCTACACCACCAACATGAGCAACACTGACAACGAGATCGATATCTCGCATAATCTCAGAGAAAATCGCTGCAGGAATATCATCTAAGACTATACTTTTGCCAGTTAAACGATGATAGAAATAAACACCCTCAATCGTTGGCGCTTCAATTTCTGCTGGCGTGAACCAATCAGCCTGCGCATATAACGAAGCCACAATGTTTTCCTTATAATACACCTTACGTGGTCCTTCATCATAACTAAGTTGCCAGCCTCTTGTTTTCAAGAGAGCTACCGTTTGAGATGGATTTACTTGATGTCCTGCATAGCGCAATGATCTTTTTTGCCCTTTTTCATCTTCGTTTATGACATATAGCTCACGGAACACTTGCTTAAACGGCTGCTTTATTTTGTGCTCAAACATATAAGCCTGCCATTGACGCCATTGACCACTTTCCAGTAGGTGATATGGATGGGCAATTTTTAATGCTGTCATTGGTGCAAGTGAAATGATGTCACCTGACAGCAGCTTTATGCCCTCTGAAGTTAGCATTCCTATATATACATCGCTTTTAAAGACAAGCTTTTGTAAAAGAGGAGCTAGAATCGGGTGCTTTAATAAATTGATGAGCTCTTCGGCATGGAAGACTGTTTCTAATTCCATTGCCTGTTCAAGCGCAGGACGTGCTCGTTTGTATTGCTCCTTTAACTCTTTTCGTGCCTCTTGTAATGCAATGACTTGTGTGTTTTTTTTCAATGCTGTAGGAATATTTTTAAGACGCTTTCCATCCTTTGTTACGATAATTTCCACATCAGCGTCATCTTCAATTTGCAAATGTGCCGTAATATGCTCGATTTGCTGTGCTTCAAATAAATGCTTCATTTCATGAAAGGCGGATAGCTCCATTCGCCATGTAAATCTTGTTGTTTCTCCATCACCAGCATTGCGTGCTAGATTTTCGAGTGCAATACTTGCTGCTCGTGCTTCGCTGGCACGGCGCTGTGCTCCAAATTGCTTACTTTCCTTTAAAAATTGTTGGATAAACTGATAGCGTGTTAGAGCGTCCTTTTCATCCGATTTTTTTAATGGGATAAGGCCAAGTGCACGAAGCTTGTCTTTATTACGTTTATCTTGGATTTCCTTCATTAATGGTTTTGGGCTTAGTTTGCCAATTGCAGTATCAGCATAAAGCTGTGCACGACGATGATTTGCTCCTTCTGATGCATATTTTGCTGCATCATAAACAAGCTTGAAATTTTTTGCGCCAATTGTTTGATAGGCACTTTGGAACCAGCTTAAATCAAATGCGCCATCTCGGAAATCGTCAGCAGTGATGCTTGTGAAGAGCGCAATTTGATCTTTAGCAAAATCCGATAAATAGTCAGTTGTATGGGCGATAAAGTACCATGCAGATTCTTTTAAGCCTTCCCAGCCAATTACTTCACTAACTAGATCTATCCAATGCTGATTATACATCATTGCTTCAATTAAACGTTCTTTTGAAATATTTGTTTTTTCCCAGGCATCTTTTAAATGCTGTGCGGTTTCCTCCTTTTTAGGATAGCAGTTTGCAAGTAGGCGTGAGAAAACATCCTTTTTCGTTTCTGCCTGCCAAATATAGCCTCGCGCAAGCTTTTCTCCATCAAGGGCTTGTAAAATTTTAATGAAATACTCAATACCCTCTATATAGGATATACTACTCGCTAGCTTCGTTACGGCCGTAGGAATATCGCCGCGCATAAGCTCAATCTCTAAAATTCGATTGATGGCCTGCTCACGTATAGCAAGAAGATTCGATAGATCCTCAAATGACTTTTGATAGTTTTCGATTAATTTGTTAGGTGCAATTAATATATCTGAGGCTAATGTATTCGTGAAAATGGCCTCAAATAAATGATCCTGTGTGAATAAACCTGCCTGAATAGCATCCAAATATCGGAATAAACTTAAATTGTATATACTAGGGCTGTATTGTTCCTTCTGCATACGCTTTGTTAATTCTTCGTTAATAGCAAGCATTTTAACATACTCGCTGTAGGTCGTATAATCTGAGAAGCATCGATCAACAAAGGCATCGATCACATCTAAATCTACTATAGTGGAAGTAGAACGATAATAATAATACCCCTTGTCTCTTACCTCTAGCTTCCACTGTTTAGATGGTATTTGAGATAAAAGCTGAAGCATTATACCGATTGCTTGCTCAAAAGCATTAAATCCCTGTGAATGTTGTTCTAAAAGTGTGACAGCTTGTTTATGAAGTTCCTGCTCCACAGATAATTTGTCTAAATCCTGTGAAAGTACAGTGAAAATTTGCTCCAGTGTTTGCTCATGCTTTAACGCATTGAACTTAGCAATATATTCTTTTATTTGTGCATAGTTAAGGATTGGTGCTATAAGAGCGTGTGCGGCTTCGCTAATTTCATGTGCCGCAGGGTATTCAGATAGATTACTGTAAAAATTGAAATAAGCTAAATCCTCTGCGCTGAATTTTTCTGCTTTTATCCATTGAATGATTTCCTCAGGTATTGGATAGACGTCAAGACTTGCGTTTTTGTTATTCTCTTTTTTTGAAGCTATAACGTCGTAGTCTTGTCCTAACGTTGTTGTAATTGTCGTATCATTCCATTGATATGTCTCATACTCATAATGAGCATGAGCATCAATTAATTGAATCAGCTGCTCAAGCTTTGCTAAAAGTTTATCAACATCATAGTCAAAAAATCTCTCAAGTGGCATTTGCCCCTGCAAATAGAATGGAATTAGCTGCTTCCATGCATCCTCAGCGTCCATCTTAATATCAATATTTGCAACGTTCTGGTATTGAATAGGAGGGTGTGGTGTATATAAGCCGAAGCCGTTTTCCTCATTATATTCTGGAACATCGTCTGTTAATAATTGATCTAAAAGCACTTGCTCAGTTGCAGTAACTTTTGGTAGTGTTTCACATAAAGCTGTAATTTGCTCATGCGATAAGTGGTATTCTTTTGAGGTTTTTAATAACAACTCAAGTCCACCAAGTCGCTTTAATTGCTTCTTGTCTTGTATAAGTCGCTCGGCACTTTGCAATATTTTCTCCTGTGACTGTAGCTTTAAGAGTGAAATGGCCTCTTTACGAAGTGAGCCTGACTTATTTGTTAAAAGATCCTCGATTTTTAAAATTTCATGATCTGTAGGTGTTAATAGCTGTATTTTTTTTAGCGCGAGGGATCGGTTTATG
The DNA here is from genome assembly GCF_058788755.1 of Lysinibacillus sp. FW301-JW8. Taxonomy (NCBI): domain Bacteria; kingdom Bacillati; phylum Bacillota; class Bacilli; order Caryophanales; family Bacillaceae; genus Lysinibacillus; species Lysinibacillus sp. FW301-JW8. The sequence goes on along the minus strand of NZ_JBYTBB010000065.1, from coordinate 3,911 downwards.
GAGCTTCGATCTCGTAAAGAGCTAAAAAGAAAATCACGCTTTCCTTGTGTAGAATTATCAAGGCAATAAATATTAAGAAGCCCAATTCTGCTAGTAGGTGAGTAGGTATCTGCACTTGTAATAATACGTTGAAATAACTCCTCATCTTGTAAATGATGGGCCAAAATAATTTGTGTTGAAATAATGTCCTCTAAAGATAAGTGAGCATATACGAAGGATAGAGGCTTTCCTGCAATTGTTAGACCATCCTTTGAAACCTCACTCCTTGCCCATTCGAGCTGATTAAATAGTGGATTTTCAATGTTTTGAAGTTGCGTATTTTCTCGCATATACGTTTGTAAATCTTTAACCCAATCGTTATCCCTAGCATATTCACTGTTAATATAGTTATTTACATGGATGAAATTTCCCCAAGCAAAAGTAAAGAGCTCAATATCCTTCGTTGTTAAAATAATATTTTTGACAAACTGTGCAGTAAAGGAAGTTTTTCCTAGGTTTTTTAAGAATGCAAGTGTTGTAAGCTGGACATGTTTATCACGACCTAGTAGCTCTGGTAAAACCGTATCAAGCTGCGTGTAATCTTTTGTAGAGATTGCCCATAGACCCACGTATATATCTATTGTTCGCTCGCTTTGCAGTAATTCCTTAGTGAAATTGTCGTTTTCAATGGCTTGTATCGCTAATGATAATACTTCCTCTGTAATCTTTTGATTTTCAAAGCTATTATAGCCAAGTCCCATCCATGTATCGACAGCACGAATAACTGAAGAGAAGCGGGTTAGCTGGTGCTCTTGAATAAGCTTCATGATTGTAAGTTGTGCATCTAGGGTACCATGATCAATATTTTCAACAATAGCCTGACGTAGCCCCTCCTGACGCGCTGCCGCAACTAATAGTTTACCAAGTGCCTCATGAAGACGACTATTGGTTGATTTAAAAATCCCCCTTATCAGTGGGTAACCAAAAAAGCTACTTCGATGTTCATCAAATAGTATATTTTCAATCGCTTCCTCAATAGCTGGGTTTTGTAATGATAGCTCCTCAGCAAGCAATTGCTCAAAAACATTAAATGGCATTACCTTTATATTCTCTTGCTTAATCACATAGGAGCTATAGTTAGGGTATGTACCATGCTCATATTGACTGTGATTCGTCAATAATTCCTGTAAATTAATTTCTTCAAATGTCAGCATTTCTTCAATTAATTGTAAGCATTGAAAAAGGTGATCCTGTACTGGCTGTGCTGAACGAAACGATCTACGCAAAATACCGGTCTGAAACATTGCTGTATCATAACGTAATGCCAGTTTCTTAATATTTTGTGCACGCTCTTGTGAAGAAAAGAGTGTTAGTACATCAAATAGTGGACCTATAAATAGCTCCTCGAGTGTTGTGACATTCAAATCAGCAATTTGTTGCTCAATATTGTAATCACGTGTATCCATATATTGAAGCAATGCTGTAGCTATTGGTTCAATAGCTTTTGGTGCAGTATCAATTTTTCTTTGAAATTGTAGTTTTTGTTCATGAGAAAGTGTCATGGGATTCCTCCTTACCAAATTCGTCCTGCTAGCATCGTTAATTTTATAAAAGTAAAAACATCATCTTCTTGAATTGTTAGTGGTGTTGTAAGTGAATTCAATTGCTCCTCATTTTGGATTACTAAAAACAGCTCGTCTTCAAAAGCTTGAATCACTGTCGATTTAGCTTGTTCTAAAGACTGTACAGCGGCACTTTTTTTCTCACCAAAATGTATCTTGCCATGATGTACAGCATTCTCCAATTGCTTCTCAGTTAAATAAATATGAAGCGGTGTGTCCAGTGCCTTTTCGTTATAATTCTGAACCTCTTGTGTGACAAGTTGCAGTAATAAGTCTTTCAAGGTATAGACAGGCTCTTCAATTGTAAATGCAATCTTTTGAAGTTTACGCGATTTTTTTCCAATTGTTTTTTGCTGGTAAAATAAACGCAAACTAACACCTCCTTACAGTAATTTCATTATACAAGAGAGTAAATCATGAAAAGAATAAGGCATTTTACGCTAGTTGAATAAAAATATGTGGGAAAAGTGTAACAAATAATTTGTTGTAGCGACTTATTTCTGAGTGTAGAAAGGGGGGTGAGGCTTTGCATAAGGATATAGTAAAAATAGAACATTTGTACGATTTTTATCATCGAGATGTGTATCATTTTGCGCTTTATTATACAAATAGTAGGGAAGAGGCAGAGGATATTACTCAGGAGACATTTTTCAAGGTGATGAAGCAGTTAGATAATTTAAAGGATATGGATAAAGTAAAAACTTGGATTTTATCAATTGCACGAAATACAGCAGTAGATGTACATAGAAGACAGAAAATAAAACGACTTTTGATAGAAAAGCTTAGCTGGCAGCCTGTACTAAAAGAAGTTCCAAAGCCTCCGGAAATTATAGAGAAAAATGAGCAATGGCAAAAGGTACAAGAGGCATTATTGACATTAAAATCTCATGATCGAACAATTATTATTTGCAGAATGCTAAAAGATTACACGATTCAAGAAACTGCTGAGATTTTGGGCATTTCGGAAGTGAAGGTACGGGTTGATTTTCACCGGGCAATGACGAGGCTTCGGAAAAAGGTAGGGAGGGATGAATGATGGAAGAACGCGATGAAGAGTTATTTGACACACTAAAAAAACGCCCTGATAAAGACCCAAATATAGATTTCTCCAAGCAATTACGTCAGAGCCTCCAAAAAGCTCCTATAAAGAAGACAAAACGATTTTCGATAGCAACAATATTAACCATTCCAGTAACGCTGGCTGTTCTGCTATTTGTATTCAGAATGGGTACCGGGCAGTCATTCAAATTGAAAAACGCTGCATTGTTAACCATCAATCAGGAGAAAACCCTTACTACCATATTATGTGTTTTCCTAATGCTTGCCCTCTTGTTGCTTATACTGTTTGTGTATTATAAGGGGCTTACAAAAGGAAGACTTGTTTATTTGACGTTTTCATTGTCCTTCTTAGCATGGGTCGGGAACCTAGCATATGCAGAGTATCAAAATATTAAAGAACCAAGCTATAGCGAACTTTATGATGATAACGAAATAATTGGACCATTTATGAACAAAGAACGTTTAGATGAGATTCTAAAGGAACAGGATAACTACCTTATGAAAACAATTGAAGGAGATGCAAAATAATGAAAAAGCCTTACGAATATATAGTGAATGGTGTGTCTTTTGTTTTTATGGATTTAAGCTCTTTTGGATTACCTGATATATTCCCAGATTTCATTGGCTATCTTTCTTTTGTATATGGTATTCACCTGTTGCCGTCCTTTCATAACTTAAAGCGTTGGACGAAAACTTTCGCAATTATTTTGGCAGTCTTGTCATTTTTTGTGGAGCTGGATCAATGGCTAGGTTATAAGATACTAGGAGACATTGGAATACAGTTTATGCAATTTTTATTTATTATTTTGATGTATGGTGTTTTTCAATTATTATTACATATTCATAATAATAAGCCCCTTGAAGCTAAGACTTTTAAAACCTATCAGAAATATATAGCATTTATGCTTTGCGGCTTCGTAATACAAGCATTTTCAATGAATTTTGATGAAAGTATGCGAGAAAATGTTCATTTTATAGGTTCCATGCTACAGTTGATTGCTTATTTCTTCTTTGTATTCTATTTTCGAGCGTGTCATAAATATTATAAATACAGCACGCCTTCACTGTAATCAGTGAAGGCATGCTGTTGAAATACTATTATGTCAATGAAATCAAGGTGACAATTAAAAAGTCTAGCCCTTTTTCAAAACGAGGGGTTGATCTCCGTTCCGATTGAGTGCTTTGTTGCTGTCGCTTCGCTTTCGCACAGAGCAAAGCTTCCTGGGGGCGTCCGATGAGCCGCTTGGGGCA
>NZ_JBYTBB010000064.1:0-32853 GCF_058788755.1 Lysinibacillus sp. FW301-JW8 | reverse complement strand
TCTTATCCATGAGATTGGTCCTTTTTATTGGATTTGGATAGGTTACTACCACCAAACCATTATAAAGGACTTTTTTGCGCTTACATGTAATTACAGAAAATTACGATTAATTTGAATGAGACATTATTTTAATGCGATGCTAGTGACTCTTTTTATAATTATTAAATATCACACATTATAAAAGGCAAAAGAAGAAAGAAATTCTGCAGTAACATGATATTTCTGCTTAATCCAGAATAGCTTATCCAGTGTCTATGCCTTTAATTTTAGGGGGTATAAAACAAAAAAAGAACACCACCTAATCATTTAAGTGATGTTCCACACCTTAACCCTTTGTGCAGAAGGGAAAAGATGCATCTAAAACAGTATACCAATTTAGAAAAATTAATTGTATCCAACAAATGGATTAAAAAGAAATATAATTCTATCGTATTGAATAATATACTTTTTCAACCAAAAGTAACCATTCATAAAGAATAATAGTAATTAATTTCAAACTCAGGTAAATAACCTTTTAAAAAAGGAAATTTTTAAGGCTATTCAGCATTCAAGATTATAATTAGAACAAATGATTCATTAGTTCCTTCAACATTCCAACCTAATAATTTTAGCTAGGCTTCAGTTCAAATTATGTTAAGTGAGTAGGTTACAATAAAAATTAAAACGATTAAAGGGGATAGAGGCAGATTCTTTAAAACTATTTCCTTCTCCTAATTTGATGAATGGAGTTCATTAAGAATCGAGTAGCATATTCAGCACAATATTCTTTACATTATTTATTGGGTAATGGTTTTTCTGGTCGTTTAAAACAGTATTTACATTCTGGATCACTACACTTTGATTCTAACCAACTATTACACTTTGGACAGAAATAAGCATCAAAATCATCGTAATAAACTAGATTGAACTTACAATTAGAGCAAAAATTATCTTGTTCAACTTGACCATCAAATACAAAGTTATCAATTATCACTTTATAACCATCTACTTTTATTTTCATAAACAACAACCTCCACTATTGATTAAAACATCTCTACAACTTCACAAAATATGGTCTACACATTTCTTCATGAGTATGTACACCTCTACAATGTTACTTTCCTGATATATGAGATACACATCTTTCAACTGCTAGTCAAACGCTTATCTAGCAGCATGACCTGTGAGATGTGGCAATTTTTGATAACTATATAAATGCCATTTAAATGAATTATAAAAAATCTCTTGTTTTGTCTGTTCAGATACAAACGCAAAAGTATCATCCCATTTCTGTATAAGACCATCTACTCCCAGATTGTAAGTAATTGCAATAACTTAGTAGTTTATATAAAATATACTTTTACATCAAGTACAGACCTATAAACATGTTGCAGTTCTTCATCAGACATCACATTGAGTATTTCAACAATCTTTTTATGGAATCTCTAATCATCTTTTTATTTATGATAATTCTTCAATAGAATTTTATATTTTAGAGATAATATGGTAATAAAAACTCCGAGGAAAAATGCTAATAACAAATTTATACACTGGAAGAATCATTGATATGGTTAATATTATTATAACAGGTTTTATGTAACAGAAAGTCAATTAACTGGATTCATTATGGTATTGCGAAAAATCTCAGGTAGACTTATACGTGGTCATTTTACGTTCACATTTTACAAAGTAACGTTTTGATTTTTCGATTATTCTAGCTGGAAATGTAACATCAATATCCTCTGTTGGCTTACCAACTAAAACAAATCTGACAGTCTCTGTATCGCTTATTCTTTCTAAAGTAATGGGTAGTATTACTTTAGAGTTTTCAGGAACTATTACTTTTTTTAACGCTTCGACTCCGTATTCAGTAATTAATTTTAAATGTGATTTACATTTATATTTACTTGGATTATTAATGGCTAAATAATATTCTCGATTATTTTCAATGCTATCAACTTCTTTTGATAAACTTTTATCTTCGTACAATTCCAAAATATTTACACCTGCTTTAGGATTTCCTACCTTTTTTAGTAGAGTATAATTTTCTTCAATTGTTGAAGATTTAACTCCTTTATTTATAACATTTAAAGCAAAATAGTTTTGTGTTACAGCTTCTTGTGTCTGTTTAATTTCTATTTCATTCTGAACATCCTTTTCTAAATACTTTTCACCGAATATGTAAACTATATGGTTCCCAGAAGGGATACCAATTAGTGTAAAGTCGACCTTCTTGTCACCATTTTTTGGAACTTCGATCATATGATACTGCTCTTTCTGCCCATCAATATCAATTAAAATTGGGCTATTATCGTCCTCTAAAAAAGCATAAATTATTTTTCTCTCATCTTTCTGTGTACTATGAGTTAGTTTATATGACCCCTTAATTTCTCCATTTTGATCTGTTTTAAAAGCCAATTTAATTTTATCAATTTCATATTGTTTATCAATATCAATTTCTACTTTTCTTCTCTCTACCATTTTCTTAATGTATCCTTCTTCCGGTAATTTTACTTTATCTATAATTTTCTCATCCCTTTCTTTTTCTAGGTTAACATGGCAACTATAGGAAAAATGCAACCAACCTAGATCACCAAAATCTCAATCATCCACATATATGTATATAATTTATACCTTTGACATTAAGAATTTAGAAAATGGGTTCATCTTCTTATCTCTAATTGCAAATAAAGGACATTCTTGTCATCTACAGATAAGAATTTTTCATTACCATAGTTAAATTTATTCCCTCGTTTGCATCTAATGTATCTATATGTATCAAGAAAGAAATGAAAAACCTGAGTAGCTAAGTATTACCTATTTGAATAAAGTACTAGAATTCCTTTACTTCATTACTGTTTGAAAAAATAGAACTATTTAAAGAATTTACAATCAAATTAAAGGTGTCAGACCTTGTCCACTGGGGAAAATGAGCAGTGTTTTTTATATTGAAATAGACTTTGGGAGATGTGATACTTCGATAAAAATTAAAAACTATTTCAGAGGAAGCATGAAGATCATACTCTCCTTCTATAAAAGCTATTGGAACCTTAAAATTTTTATAAGCAGAAAAATCAATTTCTGATACTTCGTGCCATAGCTTAACGATGGACTGTTCGGAACCCTTTAGTCGTTTTATACAATCCATTAATGAATAGTTTTTGGAAAAAATAAAATAGCGATATAATGATAAATACGTACTTTTTCCATATAGAGAAACGCCTTGTTTGATTAGTTGACGCATAAAAAACATTAAATCAGCATACCAATTATCTTGATTAAACTTTGTGTTTAGAGAAGAAATTCTGTTTTTAAGACGATGATTATCAATATGACTTACAATGTATTCTTTACTTTTTTTAAACATTTTTTGCGAACAAATAACTTGACCAACTCCAATATAAAAATGTATCAATTCTGGATAAGAAATAATGAATTTCATTCCAATAATGCTTCCCCAAGAATGTCCCATTAAGCATATTTTCTCTTTTTTGAAGTCAAAAAGGAGTTTTTCAATTAAGACCTTTAAATCAAGAATAAAATTATTTATAGTAATATGTTCACCATCTCTAAATTTATAATATGATTTTCCAGCTCCCCTTTGCTCCCAAATGATTAAAGTATAGTTTTTAGATAAATCTGAATTAAAATGCTCAACAAGAGGTAATGCCGCATCACCAGGACCTCCATGTAAATATATTAAAATAGAATTATCCAAATTAGTACTTACTACTTGAACATATTGGTTAACACCATTTATGGAATACCATTTGCTGTAATTATACATTTTTTCTCCCTACTTTCGTTGACACAGATGTGTCATATAAGTATAGTCTATAAATGAAATAATAGATTTGCAACCAATGGAAACACATTGGTAGTAAGTGTGTCAGGAGAAAAAATGGGAAAAAAAGAGGATATAATTAATGGTCTATTTTCCGTTATGGAAAAATACGATTTTTCACTAATCACTGTTACCCAAATAACACAGGAAGCTAGCGTAGGAAGAAAAACCTTTTATAGATATTTTAAAAATAAAGAAGAAGTGCTTGAAGAATCTATAAATTTGTTATTCTTAGAGTATTCCACTTTTCAAGAAAATTATTTTTCTTCTAAATATGAAGTGCTAATTCATAATCATTTTTTATTTTGGAGTAATCATTTAACATTTCTTAAACTTATGTATAACAACGAGCTAATGTTATATATTTTTAAGCAATATCAAAAGTATGTTCCTAAGCTTAATCAAAATTATTTAACTGATAAAGAATTTAAACCTATCACTGCAATTTATGCAAATGCATTTACTATTGGGATATTTTGGTCAATACTTTACACTTGGATAGAGAATGGAGCAAAAGAATCTCCCACTGAATTAGGAAGTATATGTATACAGTTTTTACAAAATAGAGTATAACATTATTATTGAGGAAGAAAGTGGTGGCGATTGCCTGATGTCATGCAATCAAATGAATCACTTGGACTACCAACTAATACGTTTAGTAAAGTGAAAAAAAGCCTAGGCTCAAAACCTAGGTTATATGTTATACGTATTCATTTACAATTATTGATTATTCACAAGTAATAGACCAAGAAAGTGACATAAAACCTCTTTCTACTATGGGTGAGCCATTGTTATCATAGCACATATTAGATTCATTTATTATTACGTCACTGACAAAGTAAGAGTTAATGAATAAACCAATGACCATTGCAATAAATAATAAAGAAATTATGGCAAAAAGGTTATTATAAAACTTTTTACTTGTATTAAAAGTATCTTTCACCTCATATCACCTCCCTGTTAATATAATGCAATCTCTGTTTTTTAATTATTCTAGTGCTTGTTTTTACTATATCAAATTCCCTAACCAAAGAGGTATATTTATCCTAACATTACTATCACTTCCATTTCAATAGTTACTTTATCCCGCTTTTATTGCCATTTTTGGTGCTTTATTTAGGTAATTTTGGTTTCTATCAACCAATTTTTATCTATACAATTCATGGTGATTTTCTTAAAATGATAAATAGTAAGTTAAAAAAGAGAGGTTTGCATAATGAGAGATTGCCCAAAATGTTTAGCTCCTAACGCTTATGAAAAGATACAAAAGGATGGTTATATTTCATATATTTGTGAATACTGTGGGTCCGTTATGGAAGATACTATGATTTTAGAAGAAGATACTACAATTACAGTAAAAGATAGTGTTACAGAAAGTATTGCACCTTCAACAACAATAATTAAAATTGATAATGAGTCAAAAAGTAATAAGCCATTTATTCTATTACTAGCTCTAATACTCATTTTTTGTGCCATACCATTTGTAACTAATGATTCTTTCCTTAACGATCTCAAAGAAATTATTAATATTAAGGTTGAAAATAATGAAACGGAATAATAATCCCAATATTTCAAACCGAGAAACTACAATTACATCTACTAAATTAAATCAATTAGAGAAAGAAATGAGAATGGAAGATGTGTTTTAGATGGATAAGCAAAAAATGCAACTGTTTTTGGTGGTTTAGTTATCCTAGAATATGATGGGGTAAATGAAATCAGCACTGTTTACATTCATTATCAAGATGGAAAATTATTTTTTTAATGATTTTGGAATAATGGTCAAATCGTCTGCAAGAAGTAGTCATGCAATTCTTAATTGTTTCTATTCCCTGTTTGTCAATAGGTAGCGTTCAAAGAGACGTCTTGAAGGATGGTAGTGGGATTATTTAGTATTGTTAACTATTTTCCTAAAATGTTATTAGAAGGTGGGAGGCATATATAATGATTGATTGTCCAAAATGTTTAGCTCCTAACGCTATTAAAAAAATACATAAGGATGGTTATATTGCATGTATTTGTGAGTATTGTGGATCAGTAATGGAAGATACGATGATTGTAGAAAGCTATACGACTATGTCAGAAAATATTATTATTAAGGAAAATACTTCTCTTGCGAAAATAGAAGAACCAGTAACTGAACTGGAGCAACCTTATTTTAAAAATAAAAAAGAAACATCGTGGCGTAAGATATTTATAGCTATTATATGTTTTATATTTTTTAGTATAGTTTTAGTACTTTTACGAGACGTGAAATTTTTCCCTTAAGTTAGACCAGCTCAATCAGTTATACTTGAGGAATTGAGAGAAAAAAATAGGTATAAGTATCAGCGAGGTTGAAGAAATCGCAACTTATTTTCCATTCAGTTCGAGAATTGGCGAGAAAATAAGCCCAAGAAATAGGTAAACATCCTATCTATATGGTAGCCAATCAATAAAATAGCCCACTTATTTATTAAGAGGACTATTTATGATTTCTAATCTATTACTTATCTTCAACAGACTTAAGTATATTCACCCGAATCCGAGTATTATGTTCATTAGTATTAAAAAATTAATTGATTTATGATTCCATTGTGTGTTTTGCTGTCAATCCAACCGCTTAATTTATGGGCTGCGTCTATCATTTACACAATTTCCCCAATTCTCATTCAGTCCATTCTCTTGATTGCTCTTTGTAATCCTGTTTATATCCCCTGGGGAAATCGAGGTGCTCAGTACCATCATAGCTCCACCCAATTCACAATATTAATTCAATTTTCGAGGATTTTTAAAATAAACAAACCACCTTAAAATTGTTTCTACTGGACCGAGTGAAAAACGCTTTAAATAGTGTTGACTTACTTTTAGCTGAATGCTATAAATGATGACCGATAAAAGGATTCCGACAAATATACCCAATTTCCCAAACAATCCAAAACCGTAACCATAAAAAATAATTGTACAGATTACCGATTGCATTAAATAGTTGGTGAGCGATAATTTTCCGATTGGAGCAAAATAATAGTTCATTTGCGTTTGATAGCGGCAATATAGCCATGCAAATAAGGCAATATAACCAATCGCTAACACATATGTCCCTATCGAATAAATAAATAAGCTATACAGCGTGTCAAAAATAATGATTCCCTTTAGCAAGAACCCGACTGGTACAAGCAGCGCCACTTTTTTATATGTCCCAGTGCTATTTTCTAGCTGTAATAATGCGCCACTTTTCGCCATGCCCATCCCGAACAATATAAATGGACCTACTGCAAGAAAACTTATGCCAACATAGAAAAGCCAGCCAATTGGTAGGATAAATAATAATGTAAAGCCACCCTCTACAATAAATTCACCTAATCGTTGCGTCAGTATTTCTGCATATGTACCATCCTGATAAATCATGATTTCCGCTGCCGTTAAAGGCTTTACGAGCTGTATAAAACTGCTGCCAAGTAAGGCTCCTACACAGAGGATTACTATCAAAATGAAGCCCCAGACAAAATACGTTTTCACATGGCGCTTTAAGAAAAATATTAATAAAATGAAAAGAGTCGAACCATATGTTAATAAAACGTCTCCTTCCCATACAAGTGCAATATGTATAGCCCCTAATACGGATAAGCCAACGGCCCGTCGAAACACAATATTTTTGTACTTTACTCCCGAAGCCTCTCGTGATTCAATCATTTTTATCAAAACATAACCAAATACAAAACCAAAAATCGGATAAAATGACCCTTCCACAACAATTTTCACAAAATAATAACTCACTTTATTAAGCCCATTCGCCGATTCTATAATTTCTACTCCTGATGAACCAAATTGGAAATAAAGCATATTTGCTATTAAAATTCCGATTAGCGAAAATCCCCTTAATGCGTCCATCAGTTCCACACGTTCTACTGTCAATTTCTCACCTTCTTTTATGTCATTATTACTATACGAATGTAATGAAGAATAGTTTCATAATTATTGCAATAAATTGTTTTATATACCAATAAATTAACAATCTAATCTATGAATTTACAGTAATCTGATTTCTTCTGACTATTTCAAGACTAATTTCTTAAGAAATATTTATATTAAAAACACACTCTTTTTAAAATGTAGTTACGTAATAACATATATTGGAAAATAAGGGTAGCGGTTTATCCCCCACCAATCTGAAATTATTTCTTTGACTAGATCAAGATACTTTCTATTTCTCTCTTATGCTTATTCCTTAGAGAAAAGGAGATTATATGAGAGGAACAATATGAAAACGTGTTAATCGTTGATATTACTCATTTGGACTACCTAAAAATCGCCCTTTGCAAAGATTTCAAACTTGTGCCTTAGTCTAAGCCACTTCATTGATTGAACATAGCCTATAGTATATCAATTGAAGGGAGCTAAAAAATGGTAAATCCAATGCGTTTTAATGAAGGACGCCGATTTTCTCCAGGTATGAGGCCATTTTTTCCAGGTGTGAACCCGTTTTTTCCAGTAGGAAGCCCATTTTTTCCAGGTATTAACCCGTTTTTCCCAGTAGGGAGCCCATTTTTTCCAGGTATTAACCCGTTTTTTCCAATAGGGAGCCCATTTTTTCCGGGTATTAACCCGTTTTTCCCAGGTATGAGGCCATTTTCCCCTGGTTTTGGGAATCAAAGGTTTCCCCGTTTCCCTAGATAGCTATCTCTATCCTTTAACCAATTATATAAAGGTACTGGGAGTTATTTAAATGATGTTCTTAACACTAAAGAAAAAAGCATCCTCAAAAGAGAACACTTTTATATTGTTTGCCATTAAATTACTCGCTGAATTTAGTAAGTCTTAGAAACCTTTTTCACTTAATGAACTACATGATTTTTTAGATGCGCTAGAGAAAATAGGGAAAATCGATATCATTGTTATTAACCACACTATCTGCATTTTCTTGAGGGCTATGCTCCTTTAAATAAAGGTCTGAGGCAACGTGATACCTATTCAAGAACATTGCCTCTGCTTTTTCATAGCTTCCAAATGCAATCGTCTCTCGTTTAGCGCCTCTTTTTCTAGCTATCTCAAAATCTGTTTGTACAAAAATCTTATAATCCCAAAGTGATACTAGCTCTTTTTTTAATACAAACGTTCCATCAATAATGAATATGGAATGTTTATTTGCAATCTGCTGTTCAGGATTAACATACTCATCTTTTTCTAAATCTAGTGATATTGTTTGATAATAAAGATTACCTGTCGGCCCTAAAGGAGTTAAAAGTTTCTCTTTAAATGCTTGATAATCATGAGCATCCTCATAGTACCCTACAGCTGAATCATTGCCTTTTCTGTATCGAAGGGCTCTAGGGTTATGAAAATTATCAATACTCGTCCGTATTACTTCCTTGTTATTTGTTGCGCCATACACATCCAACAAACTTTAATCTATACTGGTACAAATGCAAAAAATAAGGACATAGCAGATCAGGAAGATTGCTATGTCCATTTAGCTCAAAAGATGGTAAGAGATGCTGCAGCTATTTTTGATTCCATCGTAAAAATATTATAAATTGCTTACATAATTTTGAAGTTGTGGAAATTCCCGCCGCTCTGATATAAACACACACAATTAAAATTCGTAATTAAACGTTGTTATATCAACGTTACTTCGAATCATCCATCTTCAACACAGCAGCCATAAACGCTTTCTAATTCATAATCGAATTTTATTATATTTTCTTAACTTCTAAAAACTCTCATAAACTATGAATTTATAAGGTTTCTCTAACCTATTTTGCATTAATTCAAATTTTCACAAAACAAGGTAATTTTTTATCTTTCGCAAGCAAAACGTCAGCAAGATATTATTTTTTATTAATTGTACAAGCATTGTTACTGATAATTAAAATTCGATGCTTTTTGCTCGCGTTATGATATCAATTTTTTTCCACCCAATCTGAACTTCGCCCCAATTGTAAAACAACGTTGTACAATTGGAGGTGCAGTTCATTTTGGAGTGGTCTTTTAGTTTATTCAATTAGCCGCTGTTGAATTTTTCTTGTATACCTTGATGTCTTTTTTAAAGGTCATTTTTCCTGTTTGCCCGGGTGCTCAAGCCCTTTGAAAGTTTAAATAATTTTCCCATTTAATTCATTTTGTGAACGAATTAAATTATGTTCAAGGTATATGATTCATCCTCTAATCTTTGGTAATTTCCCAACCATTTAAGTTTAAAAAACTAAATGTCTTGTATGAAGCATGTTTCGGCCTTTCTGCTAAATTGAAATTATTTTTTCTGGTTTACAGATTTTACCCTTAAGTTCAACTATTACTTCTTGAATAGTCTTTATGTTTTTACAAATAGATAGAATTATTACAACCTCTAAACAAGTATTAAAATTAAAAGTTGAAGGAATTATATGTGCTCTACAATCAACATTGGTTATTTCACATTTAATGTCGGTTTCATCTGAGGCACATATGACCACTGTTTCTATTTCTGAAAAAGGAAAAATCCGTTTAAAACATATTTCCTCTTTTTGATTAATAAATTCAACGCAAACATAACCTTCTGTTAAAATATCTACTCTGTTTAGCAAAATTGTATTTCCCAATTCGTTTACAAATTGGACATTTTCTCTATTATCTGAACATGTCAATTCTTTACAGGTAACTAAACACCCCCTAAAAAAAGAATTGCCATGATAATCTGATAAATAACATTTCGTCTTCTTTATATCCTTAAGTAAATTTACATTACATTCATCATTAGGGTAAAAATGAAGCATTATTTTCAAATCTCCACAACAACTACCCTCATCGTCATTTTTTCCATTACATTGAACTTCTATCGACTCAAGGTGTTTAAATGTGGCTGAAAATGAGCCTCCTTCGAATATTTCTGCTTGTTTTTCTCCATTCACAAATACAGATAATCTTTTCACATTACCCATATTAAAATTTATGCAAATGGAGCCTCCAATTTGTTTAATCCCGTAGGATGACCACAAAGTAGATTTTTCTCCATACGGTATACAAAAATCACAACAAATAAAATCGTCAAATCGATTTTTGTTCCTCATTTTTATAATTTCCTTTAATTTTATAACAGTAGATTTACATATCCAATCAAATACTCGTGGTACTTTGACACAATGATTTTCGTGGTCTTTATTTAAATGCATCTTCTTTAGTCCCTTTCTTAAATGGATACTTTTTATATCCTATGTCTTCGCTTTTAAGAAGGAAACAAATGTGTTCAGATTTAAACTAATCCTTTCGTACTTAATCAAGTATTCTCAAAAATTACAATTTGCTATCCCTCTAAAAAATCTCTCCATTCTTCAACTACAGGAGTCCAAACAATTATAAAGATATAGCATTAAATATAATGAAAGTTCATATTATGATAGGTTGGAGGTGAAATGATTTAATGTGTCAAAATTCAATTTCAAATGGATCTTTCAGTTGTTGTGACTCTAAAAATTTTGTACAGGATCAAGTCTGTAATACTTTCACAGTTGCTGGTGACGATGTAGCAGGGGCAGAAATTATTTATGCTACAAATTCAAATGAAGTTATTTATTCATCTGGATTTATAAAAAGCATCGGTAACTTTCCCATTACTGTACAATTTGTAAAAGGGGCAGACCCTGTTAATGGAACAGGTGGTACTATTGTAAGACAATCGGTTGTCCCAATTGGAGGAGCCTTTACTTTTACTATCTCACGTTTTGATACAATCCGGGCATTTGCCACTGGAGCTACACCAGCTCTTCCAGCTGCTGGAGAATTTTGTATTACTCCTCGTTATGAAATTGGTTAAAAGAATTAGTAAACATAAAACAATTATTTTGACTAGGGTCACTTCCAACAATGTGACCCTTTAATGTTTTTTCAACCCAGTGTTCAATAACTACTCAGCCTGATGAATAAATTTCTTAGCTCATCTAAGTTACAATCCTTCTGTTGAATATCTGATACTTTCTAAGTTTAAATACAATTGAATTAATCACTAATTTCTCTGCATGATTACCTCGTATTAATAATTTTTTTCTTTTCATTTTTTTAAAGTGAAGCATATGATGCAATAATAGACTGATCCAGAAGGAGGGATGGAAAATAAATAACAGTAAATGGAATTCGAGTCAACCAAATGATTCCCTTGAGATTTATGCAGCCAAGTTGGCCTATGTCGGCTTAGCTATTACTACACTAGGAAATGGAATTCAAACAATAGCTGCTGGTCTAACGTTAGAGGCTTTAAGAAAATCCAATACCTCAAATTCTCAAAATGACATGGATCAATCCATGCAGAAAGATAATATGCAAAAACAGATCAATTATCTTATTAACGAATTAAAACAAGTAAAAAAAATTATCAACTAATGTACATACAATATTTCTACAGCTTAACTGACATACAAGAAATAATTACACATGGTCTAACTATCATTAATGAAGCTTTATGAAGTATTAATTTAGGTGAGATGCAAAGTAACTATTTTTTAATGATTGACCTGCAACCAAAAATGACCAAACTTCAAATGAAATTAGATAAAATAAGTTTTTAAAGTCTTTAGAAACAGAAAGTGATCCTTTTTTTATAGAGTTTTTTTAAATCTACTTCAAAGGCAATACACTTGATAAACATGACTTTGACGTCATATAAATAGTAATGTAAAGCTAAATCTTTACTCCTCCAAAATCCTTTCTAAGGGTCACTCCGCCTAAGTGACCCTGTTTTATATCATTTTCACCTCTTACTGAAACTCTTTCGAAAAACCTCGAACTTTTCATCAACTTCAATATATATTTTGAAACTTTCCATTACTTAAAAACGTAAATGAAAGTAATATTAAGGAGGTTATTATCTTGTACGAACATAAATTCGTGAAAATTCAATTATCTTCATTCAAACTAGCTCCTGAGGAAGATTATCATAAAGTTGTTTATGATTATGAAAAAGAAGGTTGGGAGTTAGTACAAATTTTTGCGCCAGGAACAAAAGGTACCGGCTTTCCTTCTTTTTTTGAACTAATATTTAAACGTAAGAAAGATTAGGGGAATAAGGTTTCACTACCTTATTCCTTCTCTTTATTACACACTTTCTTTCGTATGTGTTTGCGGCTTATTATGGCAAGATATTGATTTTAACGAAAGTACACTCACAGTTGAGCGTGCAATGGTGAATTCTAAGGGGAAATGGATACTCGATTCAACAAAAACGAAATCAAGTGAACGAACTATTCCACTTGGTCCAACAATTATTAAATTGCTGAAAGAGCATCATTTTTGGATTAAGAAAAATAAATTATTTTATGGACCAAATTATATTGATAGTAATCATGTTTGTGTAAAAGAAAGTGGCGAACCTCTTACGCCCAGTAGCATGAAATATAACACAAGAAAATTACAAGAATCACTCGAAATCCCGTTTAACTTCCATTCATTACGACTTACGCACGCCACAATGTTAATGGAAAACGGAGCAAAAATAAAAGACATCTAGGCTCTTCTTGGTCATAGCCGATCCGCAATTACTATCGACACCTATCCGCACCTCACAGAAAAGATGCAAAAAGAATCCGTCTATATTTTCGAACAAGCACTGGATGATATTCAATAAAAACTTGCCGATCAGTTGTCACTGATCGGCAAGTTTTTTTGCAAGCAAAATCGTTTCTCTGGCAAAACAGGTGTTTGACTTTCTTTCCAATTGCTCAACCCGTTGATATGCCTACTATTTGCTATCATCCATCTTCAATACCGCCATAAACGCTTCTTGAAGTATGGATGTACTAAAATAGATTATTTTAGAACTTACTATATCCTCTGAACCGTTACCAGACATGCATTTAAGCGAACCAAATTATCATATTTTATTTTTATGTATTCTAACATATTCATCGTTTATCTGTTAGCTTCGGTGGCAGGATGGTGGATGAATCAAAGTTTAAGACCACCCATCACGGAGTGGTCTTTTTCTTTTATATAGCTTTGCCAATTGCTCTAAGTATCTCCAAGAATAAAGGTGACATCTGAATTAGTACATAACCCAATCCAGCATTCGTTATTGTATTCCAAGCTCTTTCACTATTACCTAACATAAAGAAGAAGCATGCAGCTATCATGATTACTGATGCAACAGGAAAAGATATTGCAACCATCACCTGAATCATCGGATCTAAAATGTTTGCTAGCATTTTGAGTGACTTTTCTGCAATGATTCCAGTTGGTTGAGCTATTGTATTAACAGGAATTGTGGATAGTGTGGATGGTATTTGTGCTACTAAACTACATCATGTTTAACAGGCTCTTTTTTACTGATAGCCAACAACGCAAAAGTCAATTCAATAGAAAAAAAAGTTAAGAAATGCCATAATATAGTTATCAATTGATAAGGGGTTGCTAGTATGTTTGTTTTGGGTAAGCATATGTTCATCACATTATGCTTCGGACTAATAGGTGCGATTGTTTTTCAACTATTACATATACCTATGCCTTGGTTGCTAGGCGCGATTACAGCAGTACTTATCGTGCAATTATCAACCAATGTACAATTGAGATGGCACTCTTCCTTCCGTAATTTTGGCTTAATCGTAGCAGGCTACTCTATTGGCTTTGCCTTTACACCAGAGGCAGTACAAGGTATTAAGCATTTTTTAGGGAGTATTGTCGTTTTAAATGTGATATTTGTTTTATTATTTTTTGGTGTCAGTTATTTAGTAGCCAAACGTACAAATTTGGATTTTGCAACGGCATTGACATGCTGTGTACCTGGTGGTATGGCACAGGTTGTGGCCTTTGCTGAGGAGCAAGGCGATATGGATATGGTGGTCATTACGTTCTTTCAAATCCTCCGTGTTCTTTTAATCGTCGGCTTTGTCCCGCTAATGTTGACAGATGTTGGTGGAAATAGCTCTATGAACGATGGAATGTATACATGGGGTCTTGTCGGTATACTAATTGTTTGTGGCTTAGCAGGGTGGATTGCTCAAAAGCTTAAAATTCCAACAAGTTATATGCTTGGACCAGTATTTTTATTGATGGGTATTAATATGGTGGGCATAGAAGTGCCTAGAATACCTATATCCCTTCTACATATTGCTCAATTGATGGTTGGAATCCATATCGGGTTATTGTTGAAAAAAGAAGATCTACATTTATCAAAGAGGCATATTTTTTATGCATTTGTATCAGCTGGCATTTATATAGGGGCAGCGTATGGTTTATCATTTTTGATGAAAAGCCTATACAGTCTCGACTTTAAGACAGGCTTTTTAAGTATTGTGCCTGGGGGACTTGATCAAATGGGGATTATAGCGGCCTCTGTACATGCCAATGTGACAATCGTCACAGCTTTCCAACTCTTCCGAATCCTAGTGATCTCAATTTTCCTTGTGCCTGTCGTCAAAATGTTTGTGAAAAAAGTGAAAACATGAGGGATAATCCCTCATTTTGTTTTGTTGCTCCTAACATTTGTGGATGCCTTTTTCTTTGAGTATTAAGGTTGAACCTCTTTCTTCTCAACTATATCACCTTTTATCTTTCGATCACTTCTTTATAGGAGTGATCCTTTTTGGTGTTTTAAATTTACAAAATAAGTAAATGATAATACATGTAAGGTGGAAGTCGCTACGAACGTACATGAGACTAAACCCCTTTCCCGTAGTTCATAGCGATTACCATTCCAGCCAGTTTTCTAAATTAGGTCTACAACATATTTCCGAACTACTACCACGCTCATTCAGCCAGTTGTAAAAAGGCATAATCGGAAAATCGTGGACTATTGGAGTTCCTACACAACCAATGTACAAAGGAGATTTTTCGATTTGATGCAAACTAAGCATAATGTAAAAGGAACTGAGAAGAAATCAAGACTTACTGAAATTAATCGTGGAAAGTTAGAGGCTTACCTGGATGTAGCGAATTTGTCGAAAGCTGAGATTGCCCATAAATTGGGTGTTTGTCGTGCTACTATATAACGAAAACAAGCGTCGAACTACTACTCAGGTGAAGATAGTAAAAAGCAAACGAATTTATAGGACAAAGTACTTCGCTACAAATGATCAAGTAATCACTAAACAAGATGTGGCTCGTTCTCGTAACCCCTTGAAAGGAGATTTAGCCTAAGAAATCTAGAAGATATGAACTATACAATTTCTCTCCCCAGAGTTAAAGGGAGTTTATTTTCTATCGGTCTTTCTGCCAATTTAACAGGAGCCTGACTCCACTTCAAGTAGCAGCCCTTTTCGTTACACCAGAACCCTATTTTAACGAATTGGCAGACCGACAGACAATAAATATCAAGGTGAAAAGGAATAGAAAATAAACGGACATGGATGTGTTAAAAAAGTGGGCTAACTTGATATTCATTTTACAGTTGTTTTTTGATTTTCATATACCGCAATGATATAAGTAGTACTTACCATCAGACAATTGTTTAGATATATCAATGAATTTTTCAAAATTTTCTATAGTGTCATCTCTATCAAAAGTCAATAAATCCTCATCGGAGTAATCATGGAAATAAATAAGTCTTTCGATTACACTTGGACCATTCTTAAATAAATCTCTCCAAGCAGTAAAAATAGAAATAAGTGAAGAAGCTGAATTTTCATCAAATAGTGTTATCCCAATATGATTAATCCCTACTTGCTTTGGGTTTCCTGGAAAAGCGGGGTTCATACATGGAATCCATGTAAGTGAATCAAAAATATAATCAAATACTTTGATTTCAATTGTAATGTAATCAACAATTATATCCTTGTGATTGTCTCTTTTGCTATAAAAATTATCAAAAAAATTGTCATCTTGTGTTTCGGTCTTTTTTATCAAAAAAAATTCATGCATAAATATCCCCCTATATAGGTTAATAACTTAATATGTTTTAGTAAAAGTATGCCCTCTCAAATCAAATGTTAGCTATTACCATTTAAATAATAGTCTTTTAATAGCCTAAAGTACACCCCCAAGTAATATTGGGTAATCTACAACAATTATTCAATCCTGCATTATGATATCTAAAATAAAATTGAACAAAACGGCTACTAGAGATATTTTGGTCATTGATATGATCAACTAAAACAAGAAGGTACTGCACTTTTTCAACTATTTAATATTTATTGCTCGTCTTTGTTGAATCGTAATATACAACCCAATTAAACAATCTGTGGTCATACATAGTACCATTCTGCAAATCCTTCAAATGAGATTCCTGAATAATCCCTTCCTTAACAGCCTGTGCAATAAAGTTGTCTGCTTCAGTTTTCATAGCTGGTGAATCTGGGTTCCATGTTTGAGTCACTTTGATTTCCTCCTTCGGTTTGTCTTCCACAATTAATTGGACTTGCATCTTGCTGTTGCTTGGTACTATTACTTGTCCTAATTTATAGCCCGCTGGCATCTTCCAGTTTGCTTTAACCTCAAAGTGTGGTCGGGGATTCTACCTACCCAATCACCCCCCCATGTAATACCTAGCTTTTTTTGCAATAGCCCCTACTCGATTAAGTGTAGTTACATCATATAAAGACTGAGGTGGACCTACAGCAATATCCCAAGCTAGACGTGACTTATGGTTACTATCTAAGGTCCAGGTAACAATTTGCCCTGGTCTAGTACGACCCTGAGCATATAGGTATTTTTGGCGTTCCTGTGAGCGATATGTTTCAGTAATGAAGATATTCTTTATACCAGTCTTGTAACACTCCTGGAATAACAAACGGCAAGCTGTTTGTGCAGGTTGTAATAACTCAGCTAAATCTCGGCATGTTGTAGTTACACTAGTCATTTTTTATCACCCTTTTTATCATCGTTATCAATTTGTAATTGCGAAAAGGCATTCGCCAAGAATTTTGGAACACGAATGCCAAGCTTACCTAAGTTTTCAATCATACTAATGCCTTCCATACCAATCAAAAATAGAATCATTGCATTTCGCATAAAGTTTCCACTCTCTGTTGCTGTATCTAATTGCACGGCAGCAATAACCATTAAACCTATTGCCGTCTTTTTGATTAAGCCTTTAAACATCTTTTTGCTTTCGGTTTTCTTAAAGACTAAACTCACCATAAATTCTAGTGAATAGTCGATAACCATAAATATAACTAACGCTTTTATTAAATGGTCAACACCACCAACAAAATAAGCGACCCATGCCATGGAGCCGCCTACAAGTGATGTATATAGTGTGTCTGTTTTCATATAACACCTTCCTTTTTCGCATAATAAAAGCCCTCCACAGACTATTGTGGAAGGCTTGAAATTTATAATTTAATCACTAAACATTACTTTGTTCTTGTTTTAATTGTATACTTTCTTTTCTCCTGAATAATTTTTTATCTCTTAATTTCATAAATGGTTCTTCGTAATACTTACTCCACATATATTACAACAATTTATGAATTTAAAAGTACGAGAAGGATTAGCTAGACAAACTGTTAGTATAATACAAGGAATATTAAACAAATCATTGAAACAAGCTGTTTATCCTTATAAATATATTAATGAAAATCCAATGCAATATGTTGAGTTATTAAAGGATAAGGATCATAAGCCAACTAAGGATGATTTAAAAATACAATCAAAAGAAAATTTAAGATTACTGAATGAAAAAATAAATGAGGATCATCCATTTTATTTACCTTTTCATATTGGTTTTCATTGTCGAGTTCGAGTCGGAGAATTATGCGGACTTGAATGGAAACATATTAACTTTGATGAAATGACAGTAGAAGTTGAACAGCAATTAATTAATAAAAAGATTACAGATGAAAATGGAGAGGAATATTATAAATGGGTTGTTTCTACACCAAAATCTAAATCGAGTTATCGTACTATTCCAGTCGGTAGAACTTTAATGGAGGTATTAAAGAAAGCAAAAAAGAAACAAATTGAAAATCGATTAAAGTATGGAAAATTTTATCTTCAAGATCCTGATCACGATTTTGTTTGTAAAAAAGAAAATGGAGAACATTACACTCCTGCTGTTATAAAGTATCAAACAAGAGATTTAATAAGAAAAAAACTAGGTATCGATTTCAATTACCATTCTTTACGACATACTCATGCAACGATGTTGATTGAAAGTGGACAACCAGTAAAAACTGTTCAAAAAAGATTAGGACACAGCAGATCAGCAACTACTGAAGACCGCTATGTCCATTTAACTCAAAAGATGGCAAGAGATGCTGCCGATATTTTTGATTCCATCGCAAAAGATTTATAAATTGCTGGCACAATTTAAAAGCGGTGGCAAATCGGTGGCAATCTCCACCGGATTGATATAAAACCATATGTTAAAAAACCTTATAAACGTTGTTATATCAACGTTACTTCGAATCATCCATCTTCAATACCGCCATAAACGCTTCCTGAGGAACTTCGACTGAGCCTACTTGTTTCATACGTTTTTTACCTTCTTTTTGTTTATCAAGAAGTTTACGTTTACGAGAAATATCCCCGCCGTAACATTTTGCTAAAACGTTTTTACGAATGGCTTTAATCGTAGAACGCGCTACAATTTTTTGTCCAATTGCTGCTTGAATTGGTACTTCAAATTGTTGGCGTGGGATTAATTCTTTTAATTTTTCAACGATGACTTTACCACGATCGTACGCAAAATCACGGTGAACGATAAAGCTCAGTGCATCAACTTGCTCTGCGTTTAATAAAATATCCATCTTCACAAGTTTTGAAGGCTGATAGCCAATAAGTTCATAATCGAATGAAGCGTAGCCTTTTGTATTCGATTTTAAATAGTCAAAGAAATCATAAACGATTTCTGATAAAGGCATTTCATAAATAATGCTCACACGTGATGTATCAATATAATCCATTGTCATGAAATTACCACGCTTCAATTGACATAACTCCATAACAGCACCTACATAATCGTTTGGTACCATAATTGTTGCTTTTACATATGGCTCTTCCACTCGGTCAATTTTTTGAGGATCTGGCATAAATGAAGGGTTATCAACGTTAATTGATGTACCATCCGTCATATGCACATGATAAATAACGGAAGGTGCTGTTGTAATAAGATCAATGTTAAATTCACGCTCAATACGCTCTTGAATAATTTCCATATGGAGAAGCCCTAAGAAGCCACAACGGAAACCGAAGCCAAGTGCTTGTGATGTCTCTGGTTCATATTGTAATGCAGAGTCATTAAGCTCTAGTTTTTCTAATGCTTCACGTAAATCATTATATTTAGCTGTATCAATCGGGTATAAACCACAATAAACCATTGGATTTAAACGGCGATAACCAGCTAATGGTTCAGCGGCTGGACGATTAGCAAATGTAACTGTATCCCCTACTCGAGTATCACCCACATTTTTAATGGAAGCTGTTAAATAACCTACGTCACCAACTGTTAACTCATCCTGTGACACAACCTTTGGTGTATGTACCCCAACTTCCACTACTTCAAAGTCTGCTCCTGTCGCCATCATACGAATCTTATCGCCAGCTTTGACAGTACCATTGACCACTCTAAT
This sequence comes from Lysinibacillus sp. FW301-JW8, assembly GCF_058788755.1. Classification (NCBI taxonomy): domain Bacteria; kingdom Bacillati; phylum Bacillota; class Bacilli; order Caryophanales; family Bacillaceae; genus Lysinibacillus; species Lysinibacillus sp. FW301-JW8. The sequence goes on along the minus strand of NZ_JBYTBB010000064.1, from coordinate 12,582 downwards.
AGAAATGATAACACCTTTGTATGCATCATAAACTGAGTCAAATATAAGGGCTTGTAGCGGTGCGTCAGGATCACCCGTTGGTGCAGGTACCTTTTCTACAATCTGCTCTAAAATATCCTCAATACCGATTCCCGCTTTGGCAGAAGCTAATACCGCTTCAGATGCATCTAAACCGATTACATCTTCCACTTCTTGACGTACGCGTTCTGGATCTGCTGCTGGTAAATCAATTTTATTGATAACTGGTAAAATTTCTAGATCATTATCAAGTGCTAAATAAACGTTTGCTAGTGTTTGTGCTTCAATACCTTGCGCTGCGTCCACAACTAAAATGGCACCCTCACAAGCAGCTAAACTACGTGATACCTCATATGTGAAATCGACGTGTCCTGGAGTGTCGATTAAATGGAATGTATACACTTCGCCATCTTTCGCTTCGTACTTTAATTGGACTGCATTTAATTTAATCGTAATGCCTCGCTCACGCTCTAAATCCATTGAGTCAAGGAGCTGTGCTTTCATTTCGCGGGAAGTTAATGATTTCGTTTGCTCTAAAATACGGTCAGCAAGCGTTGATTTCCCGTGGTCAATATGTGCAATAATAGAGAAATTTCGTATATTCTCTTGTCGTTTTAAACGTGCTTCTCGGTTCATCTTTTCCACTCCTAATTAAACTATAATGAATTATACTATGAACGTTATGCAAAGTACAACAACAGATAGAAGGCAAATCCCATCATATCAACACTTTATAGGTTTTATCGTATTTTTGAACTGTGCGAGGTAATGCTAAACTTGGGGCGAATTGAGGCTGAAAAATATTGCTTGTCAGCATGTAGTTTGGATTAGATAATCTTGAAAATGTAATGTAAATTAACTAAGAAAGTCCTTTAACATTACAGCTCATAATACTTAAAGGTTAAAGGACCAGCTGAGAAAACGATGCACATTAAAAAGAAGAGGCTGTCGGGAAAGAATAAATTCTCGATAGCCCTATTCTTTTATAGTATATATTTACTGTAAATATGTTCTTTTATTGGGTCTCATCAAAATGCCATTCCTGTTATCACAAAAGAATTATCGTAAAAAGACTTTCTGACACCTCTACAGCTTAAGACTTAATTAACCATCATATTCGATTATATTTTTAAAATACAATATTTCACAAAGATATTAACTATTTTGTTTCAAAGGCTTATTGTAATATACCATATTTATTTTTTATTCGATCTAGTTTTTCTCTGATTGGTTTAGCAAGCAATAGAAGAAAAATCACATTAGAAATAGCGTAGATTATCATAAAGGGTACTGCTGAAGTTAGTGCCAGTGCGTAGGCTTCCCAGCTGAAAACACCGTACATGGATATTGTTCCCCAAATGTCCATACCAAACGAAAAGAAGATACCTGCAAAAATACCAAACAAAATAAGGGGAATTTTTTTATGCATCATACCCGTTTTACCTAATAATCCAGCAATAAAACCTATCATTCCCCACATAAACATTTGAAACGGTGTCCAAGGGCCTTGTCCAAAAAACATATTCGAAACTAATGCAGACATTGCCCCTGTTAAAAATCCTGCTTCCGCTCCAAGTGAAAACCCGGTAATAGCTGTAATAGCTGCCACAGGCTTAAAGCCAGGAGTAACAACAAATAAGGCACGACCTGCCACTGAAATAGCTGACATCACTGCTATTACTAAAATTTCGCGTGGCTGTGGCTTCCTACGCTCAAATGACAGGAAGAATGGGACACAAGCTAAAATCATAATAACAATTGAAATAAAATAATATTTTCGATCAGCAAATATTGTAATACCAGCATATAAAGTAAGTGGAATTAAAACTAGGATGACAATAAGTGACATAATTAAACGAATGTTTCTTTGCATAGAAATACTACATCCTCACATGTAATGGCATTGCTTAATAGTTCTCTTGATATTCGATGCGCAGCAGTTGTATAAAAATTGTTACCACTATAAAATGCACGGGGCTCTCCCTCAGATACGATACTACCATCGAAAAATAGGGCACATCTATTGCTGTATTGTGCAGAAAATTCAATATCATGTGTCACCATAATAATTGTCATACCTTTAGCTTGTAAATCTTTTAATATTACTGCGAGTTCTTCCTTTGCATGTGCATCAAGACCTTTTGTCGGTTCATCTAACAGCAAAATTTTAGGCTCTATTAATAAAAGCTTTGCAAGTGCTAGCTTTTGCTGCTCACCACCACTTAAATCATACGGGTGTCGATTGAATAAATGAGTTAAATTAAACAATTGAACAGTTTCTTGGATTTTTGCTTCTGACACCTTATGTAAATGAGCCATATCATCTAGCTCTTGACGCACCGTTTTTTGTACAAATAATGTTTTCGGATTCTGTGGTAATAATGTTAAATATTGTTGATATAATTGTTTATTACTGTAGCTTTTTATTGGCTTACTAAATAAAAATACTTTGCCATGATAAGGCTTTTGTAACCCAGATAAAATAGCAAGAACTGTGGATTTTCCAGTACCATTTCCACCGATTATTGTTATAAATTCCTGCTCCTTCACCTGCAAATTAAAATGATGGACAATATCCATACCGTTCTTTTCATAACGAAAAGCAATATCCTTTGCCTCTAAAACAATATCTGTTTTATTTTGAGATAATGTAGTAAGTGTATGCGAAGAAGAAAAGTTATATTGCTGATTACTAAGCCAGCGTTGTCCCTCACGAATAGTAAGAGGAATCGGTCCTATACCGTTCAGTTGGTGGTAAATTTTCGTAGCTGTTGGTAGTGCCGTAATCATGGCGTGATTTGCTGGTAAAGTCTTTAAAATTTCCTTAGGCGGACCATCAAATAATATACTGCCCTCATCCATAATAAGTACACGATCTGCAAGTGTGAGTACTTCCTCGAGACGATGCTCAATTAAAATAATCGTAATACCTAATTCTTTATTTAAACGATGCAGTGTTTGAATGAACTCCAATGCCGCTATTGGATCTAATTGCGATGTTGGCTCATCTAGCAACAGCAATTTTGGTTGCATCACCATAATAGATGCTAAATTTAATAATTGCTTTTGACCACCAGAAAGCTCGGTTGTTTTATGATGAAACCATTTTTGAATACCGAAGAAATTGGCCATTTCTGCAACCTTGCGTCGAATTATTGGTGAATCTATCCCTAGGCTTTCTAGTCCAAAAGCTAGCTCATGCCATACTTTATCTGTAACAATTTGGTTATCAGGATTTTGAAATACATAACCAATGTCTGCAGCAGCAACTTCAGCATTTAGCTGCTCCAAGTCACAGTCTTTGTAGAAAATAGTACCTGTCATCTCTCCATGTGGACGCAATTCTCGCTTGAAATGGCGCAGTAATGTACTTTTTCCACAGCCTGATTGTCCTATTAGTACTATAAACTCACCTTGATGAATATTGAGATTAATATTTTTTAATATTGGATTTACTTCATTAGGATAAGTAAAGCTTATATTGTTGATTTTAACGATCGCCATTTTAATGCCCCCCTGATTTCGATTGCTAATGGAATAGAGAGTAGGATGAAATAGCTACTATAAAAAAGAATGCTTACGATATCCCATTTAACCGCTCCAAAAGTTGGATAAAAATAAAATGTTGTTGTGCCCATAAAACTCGCAGCTAAATTACTCAGAAAAAGCAATATAATGATAGCTAAAACGTAGCCGTCCCGACGCTCAAAAATAAAAAGAGAAAAGGCGGTTCGCTTTTTAACACCGTAGCCACGAGCTTTCATAGAATCGGCCGTATCAATGGCATTATCCAATGCCCAAGTAATCAAAATAGATAAAATACGCACTGTACATTTGATACGATGCCATAATGAGCCAGATGTATAATCCATACCGATTACCTTTTGCGCTTGAACAATTTGTGCAAGCTGATGCTTAAAGTGCGGAACTAAACGTAATGAAATCGACAATGTTAGCGATAATGCTGGTGACACTTTTCCAAACAAATAAATAAACTTATCTGATGTCATCATGACATTATAGCAGCTAAACCATAGCATAATAGCTACAATCATTGTGGCTATTGCGATTCCGTACATAATTGCCTCTACAGTAAGCGCATTGCCATTTATATAAAGCAATACAAGCTGCCCGTTATGACTAATCAATGGATTAATAATCGCCATTAAGAAAAACAGAGGTACATATAGCTTCCAGTCTTTTAAAAAATGCTGTCTGCGTAATGCTATATTTAAGCTTAACGCTGAAAAAATGGTAATAGCTAAATAGACTGGGTGCATAAAAAACATGGATAGACCGATAGCAGCAACAAAAAACGAAAAAAGTACAGTAGGGTGAAACGTTTCAAATGCCTTCATTAGTTACCATCCCAATAATGTCCTAAGTCACGACCTAAATCGACTGTATAGTTCCATTCAATGACATCGCCATCTTTTAATACATATTGGCTACAGCCATAATTCGGATAAACACCGTTTACTTTATACATCCAGCCACTTAATTCACCAGCACTAAATTCATACAAATGATTAATCCCCTCAACATAAACACTGTTATAAATATTTTCGTTGGCTCCTTGATATTCCATTTGAATTTTATGCTCCTTCGTTGCACGCTGCAGCACATCCCAAACAGTTTCCTTCTCTGATAGCAGCTCGTATTTTGTTGCCTTTAAAATAATCCCGTTCTTCGGTACATATTTTTCGCTTTGTAAGGAGGAGTCTAGTTTATCCCAATGCTTTAGTAATGTATCAACACGTATCGCAATTGTTACAGTACGTTTTAGAGGTGCTGGCTGTTGCTGCTTTTCGGTTTTTGGAACTGTATTTGTTGTTTGTTTATCATCAGCTTGCTTAGGTGTTGTTTGTTCAGTTTTTGAACTTGGTGATTTAGTGACTTCTTGCTTTTTCACATCTTCTTGTTTTGGTTTTTGCTTTACTTCATTTGTTTCTTGCTGTGTTTTTTGCTCTTCTATTGTTTGCTGGAGCTCTTTGTCATTTTCCTTGAGTAGAGCCTTGTCATCTACTTCTGTCTCCTGTAATTTCTGCTTTTCCTCAGTAGTCTCATTTTCTACTGAGGAATTTTGTTCTTGTGCAGAAGTAGGCCGAGGGTTAACGCTTCGTTCCTGCTCCTGCATTTGCTCAAATTTCTCAACTGTTTGAATATTACATGCTGTTAAAAATATAGCTAACAGCGCTACTAATAAGAAATGTAAACTTTTTTTCATATTATTCCTCAACTACCTTTAAGAAGTTGACATACATTTTAGATGCATGTGCACGTGTAATAAAATTAGTGGGATTAAATAAACCGTTTGAGCCCTGTGCAATTTCAAAATCATATAAGAAAGTAATTGCTTGCTGAGATTCCTTTGATAGCTCCGCAATATCATTCAAGGGTGCAATAGTTTTTGATGTATAAGGCTTGCCTGTTTTATGTGTATAGGCATTTGCTAGCATAACTGCTAATTCCTCACGTGAAATAGGTGAGGAGGGTGAAAATTTATTGGACTTTACTACTAATATATCGGCATCGTAAGCAGCAGCAATTTCTTGTTTTGTTTCCTCTTTATATGAGCTAATGTCCATAAAAGGTGCATTTCCGGAACTTGTTAAATGAAGAGCTCGCACTAAAATCGATACAGCCTGTACACGACTTAAATTGTTATCTGGCTTAAATGTATTGTCCTCATAGCCCTTTAATAAACCTTTAGCTACTGCAGCCTCAATATCAGACTTAGCCCAATGAGATTGTGTATCCTTAAAGCCCACTTTAGCAGGCGGAGCTGTAGGTTGATTTGGCTGAACTGGTGTTGATGGATTATTATTATTTGGCTTTTTATCAGACGTATCATATAGCTTTGTTTTACCTGTAAGTAGCCGGTTATATGCTACTAATGTATAAGAAGCCTGCTCTGTTGCCATGCCGTTAGCTACAGTTTCAGTTAATACATGCTTGAAGCCGCCATCTTTTGCATTATAGAAGGTGAAAAAGCTTTCAAATAACTTATTAAAACGCTGATCTTTGTTGACATCAATATTTAAGCTAGCAAGTGCTGTAATAATTTGTGCAACACTTTCTAGGTTTGTTGTTCCCCAGCTTTTGTAGCTACCATTAGCTCCTTGCAAGTTTTCTAATGTATTAAGTGCTTTATTAATAGATGCCTTAACATCCGCCCTATCTTTATATGTTGAAAGAGCTTGAATAGCCATTGCTGTCATATCGGGATCGGCTTTCACTCCTGATAAATCCCATCCACCGTCAGGCAATTGCTTTGAGAGAATGTGCTGAATAAGCTTTTCACGTGTCGTTGTTGCTGTTTTAGGAAGCTCGAAGCTCCATGTATCTAAAGCGATTAATGCAAAATAAGCACCATTCGGACCTTGCCATACTACTTTGTCAAAATCACTTAATTTTTCGATTAAATTGTAGCTGCCTACATTTGTGGGATCTTTTCCAATAGCAGTGAGCGCAATAATTAAACGTGAGTATTCAGTATATTTACGATTGTGTAATTCACCTTTTACTGATTGTACATGCTTCACAACATTTTCATAATATTTGTCATAATATCCTTTTGGAACATTGTATTCACCACGTGCAAGGGCAATAATAAACCACTCATCACCAAAAGAGGGATTTGGAGCTTTGCTTACAATAAACTGCCCTGTTGTATGATAAGCATCTACAGTTGATACTTGCTGTGCAGAAACTGGAGCCGCAATAAGCAACAATGTAAGTAGCATGATAAGCATTGATAATCTTTGTTTCATTTGAACAACCTCCAATCTATAAAAAGCTACTAACCCAAATGCGTTGAGCATCTAGGTTAGTATGGAAAGTCACATGATGTCTGCGATATTTAACGTACGTTTTAAAATTTTTGCTGTTTGCCCACGCGTTAACGAAGCACGTGGATCAAATAAACCATTTGGCTTTCCAGTCATAATATCCAGACTATTTAATAGCTCAATATAAGGTAAATATTCAGCACTAATATTATTAGCATCATTGAAGTTAACCTTTCCAGTAGCTTTTACATCCGTATTTAAATATTCTAAAATGCGCGCCATAAATGCTGCGCCTTGCTGACGTGTAATTGGTGCCTCCGGATTAAATGTTGAAGCCGTTGTCCCCTTCGTAATACCCGCTTCGTACAGAGCTTGGATATCTGCCGCATACCATTTGCCGTCAGTATCATTGAATGGATTGTCACCTGTAGCTCGTAGACCTAGTGCACGGCTTATTAATACCGCAAATTGTGCACGAGTAATTGGTTTATTTGGCTCAAATGTTTCTGGAGTTGTGCCTTGAATTATAGAACGGCTCGCTAAAAACTCAATTTCTTCTTTGTTTGCTAAATGTGCAATATCATTAAATGTGACTGTTCTTTCAGTTACAATAAATGTGCCACTTGCTCTTAAGAATAGAACAATCTTGCCGTTCACGATTTTATGTGGCACAGGCTTGTATTCACCATCAATAAGCTGTAGAACAACAGTGTTAGGTTTTACTTCGAAAGTTGCTAAAGTAACCTTTAAGTAATCTTGCTTTATTGATAATGGTTTTAATTCCCCATTAGAAGCTTCGATTGCAAAGCTAATAGTAAATTGGTTATTTTCAGCATGTGTTGTAACAGAGGCAATAATTTTTTCATTTTTTGCAAGTTCAACGTCCGATAGACCAGATATCGGAATGTCTATTTTGTTGCCTTTTTCATCTTTAACAACAATTGTTTTACTTTGATTTTCAAGATGCTTCTGAATATCTTCAAGTGTCAATGTTATCTCAGTTTTACCATTTTTAGAACTTTCTTCGGTTACATCAGTTACTGTCTTGTCATTAATTGCTTCCTTGTCAGTGTTTTCTTTTTCAACTTCCTTTTTTTCTTCATCCACTTTGTCTTGTTCAGGGGTTTTCTCTACATCCTCAACATAACCGCCAATATCTTTTCCTAAGTCACGTGTGTATATCCACTCAACGGAGTCGTTTGGAGCCAACGCGTAATTCGCTGCTGAAAATGAAGGGAATACTCCATTCACACGGTACATCCAACCACTTAAAGGTCCACGGTCAAATTCAAAAACACCAGCAATTCCATCAATATATGTTCCGTATTCTGTTTGACGATAGCTCAATGCAACACCGTTTTCTGCTGTTACTCGCTTTAAAACATCAAAAACAGTTTCACCAGTAAATAATTTAGCGGCTATTGGTTTTAATGGCACTTCAGAGGACGAAATTTGAATTGAAAATGTTGTATAGCCAATTTCCTCTTTTTCAGTAGGAACAGATGGCTGATTACCATTGTTACCAGGTGAGGTGTGCTCATCATCATCACTACCATCCTCGTCCCCAGGCTTAGTCTGTTTGTTTTTCGTGTCTGACATATCATAGAGCGGTGTTTGTCCGCTTAAAAGACGGTTGTAAGCTGCTAATGTATAGCCAACTTGAACTGTCGCCATACCATCTGCTTTGGATTGGCTTTGAACATGTTTAAAGCCACCATCACCAGAGCTAAATGTCATAATATTAGCAATAACTTTATCGAATCGTTTATCTTTATTTGCATCAATGCCTAAGCTGGCAAGTGCTGTTATAACTTGGGCAGCACTTTCAGCAGCTTCTGGGCTGCCCGCTGTCGAAATATAGCCACCTTTAGCTGTTTGGATGGCTAATAATTTAGCTATTGCACGATCAGTTACAGCCTTTACTTGTGGATTACTTTGATATGGTGCTAATGCTTGAAGTACCATCCCTGTCATATCAGGATCAGGATCAGTACCGCTCCATGCAAATCCGCCACCATTTTTTATTTCCTTTGATAAAATATTTTGAATTAATTTATCACGTGTTGTTGTCGCAGTTTTAGGTAATTCAAATCCCCAAGTATCCAGTGCAATTAATGAAAAGATAGTTGAATTGACACCAGGGCTTGTAGCAAAACTCAAATCTGATAACTTTTCAACTAGATTGTAGCCAGCTACATTTCTCGGATCTTTCCCAATTGCTGTGAGAGCGATTATAACTCGAGCCCAGTCCGTTGCTTGAGTGCCTATCTCCCCATTTGTTGCTTTTACATGACTAACGAGATTGCGATAATATTTATCATAATACGTTGCATATTTTGCAGTATTATCACCACGAGCTAATGTTAATATAGTCCATTCAGAGCCATAAACGGGCTCATATGCACCTTTCGTCAAGTAGTTAGCAACAGCAGTGTATATTTCAACTGTTGTCGGTTGTAGTTCAACTAAGCGCTTTTGTAAAGCTTCCAGTTGAGTGTAATTTGTTACTCTGCTTTTATGTGCAAATAATAACTTATCATAAGCTTGCTGTGCTTCAAGAACTTTTAAATGGTCAGCCCAAGTAAGTGCTTCTACAGTAGGAAGTGCACCGATTTTTTCGATAACTTGTTTAATATCATCCTCTGCATTAATCATTTTCTCCTTATCAAGGAGATCATTATAGTTTGATACCCCTTTGGAGACACCAGGTATATTGTTTGGATTAGCTAACTTTTTCAAAGCTTCTTTTGCAGTTTTTAATTGTTCTTCTGCTAATGGGCTATTAATATCAATAGCATCAATTAATAGTTCAACATATTTAACTTCCTTGGCAAAAAGGTCTTCCTTATTTACTACTTTTTTTTGTTCTGCTGTAGGTATAGCAGCATATTTTTTTCTTGCATGATCGAGTTGCTCTTTTATTGCTGAATTAATTGTTAAATCTTCTATTTTAGGAAGCGCATCGATAACAAGAAATACATATTTAACTTCTTTTGCTGCAAGTTCTTGATTAAATGCTAGTATATCTGTTGAATCTGTTACTTTTTTTAGATCTCGATAACCAGATGTTTTAATCAGAGAAGTATATTTTTCACGAACTGTATCTAACTTCTTATCCAATTCATCGCTTAAAGAAATAATCCCATCAGGTGCAGGAATAGCGTTGTTAGGGTCTTGTATATAATATCTAAAATATGCAATTTCCTTTTCTAGCAACTGGAAAAAATAAGGTAGTTTATTATCGGATATTAAAAGAGTACGAGCAGGCGCTTTTACTTTACTATCTAGTTCTCGTGCTTGCTGTAGTAGCTGATATGTTGCTTCATCGGCTCTTTCGATTGTAGGGAGAGCGATAATAAAATCTATTGCCTCACGAGCTTCTGGTGAAATAACATATACTTTAACTTCTTTAGTTCCACTATCTAATTGAGCGGTAATGACTGTCTCTCCAATTGCCTGAGCTATTACGTTCCCATTAGTGTCAACTGTTGCAATTCCAGAGTTACCTGAAGACCATGTAACTGTGGCACTGTCACCTGTTGTTGAGTTAGTGGCAGTAAGTTGAAATGGTTCTCCCACTAATAATAGTAAAGGTTCCTCCGTGTTTAGCTGAACGTCGCTAATAGCTAAGGGCGCAACTTCTACGTAAGGAGCTACCTCCGTCGCATCCCCTAATTGTGTAAGATCATCGGATTCAGTTTCATCAACAGATTGCAGTGCATTTTCCTGTTCTGTTGAATCCTCTACTTCTTTTTCATTATCAGATCTCGTAGTATTATTCTGCTCTTCTGAATCATCAGGTTCAATATCATTTATGTTTGTAGTAGGGCCGAGTAAATCCCCTTCAAAATGCTGTGCCTTAATTGCAGTGACTGGAGAAAATAGCGATACGATTAAAATAAAAATAACTGCTATATGTAGCTGTTTTTTCCATATATTCATATAAAAACTCACTTCCTTTATACATAATTAAATACTGACAAGCTGAATTAATTCATCTTGTCAGTATCAATTTATCTAGCTATTGTACTTTCACTTCAACTGGCTCACTTGCTGAGCTACCGAACAAAGCATTGGCAGAAGCTGTAATAGTAATAGTGCCTGCCTGCGCTGTACCCGCAAATGTAATAACAGCTTGTTGGTTTGTATTCACAGTAATAGACTGAGCTGATAATGCTGTTGTCCCTGTGTTAATTGTCCAGTTTGCTAAATTAGAGGCATCTGGTGTTATAAATAAATCACCAGTTAAATTTACCGTAACGGATGGATTGTTATCATTTACAGCAATTGAACTTGCCGTTTCTAATTTAGCCCATGTAGTGTAATAAATATGAACCACATCATCAGCCTCTAATTGATACTCAGCTAATCCATAATTGGGGCTAACGCCATTTACAGTGTATACCCAGCCATCCCAACCATTTAAACTGCCTGCAGCACGTCCATCAATTGATTGAAGATATGGGCCATATTGAGTGGAAACTACTACATAGGGAACACCCTCAGCATCAAATACTTGCTCTACAAGCTCTAACGCTGTTGTCCCTTCTTGAACATTTACAGTTGTTCCTGCTAAAATTTCATCACATGAACCAGTACCGCATAAACCAGTCACTGATAACTGAACATCAAAATCTGCTGTTTGTGCTTCCTGACTTACGGGCTGTAATACTGCCGCACTTGCTGTTGGTGTTACGAGCGAAAATGCTAAAAGCATGACTAACGCTAATTGCCACCATTTTTTGAAATGGACCATTTGTAAAACCTCCTATTTTTATTATTTCGTGAATGTTCTTGCAATTAACTCGAAAATAAAAAGATGCTTCTCCAAAAAGGGGAAGCATCTAATGGAAAACAGAAAAAAGGCGCAAAAACATAGTTTGCCTGTCCGTCTATTTGCCGTAGGTTCTCCTAGCTTCCGAAGAGAGTTAATACGATAAAATAAAGGTAGGTCTCCTGGCTTGTGCATCCTATTCAGAACCTTCCCATCTACTGGAGGCATTTTTCCTCGTTTGACAGTGGTATTTTCTGTAGTCATCTACACTTACAGTTGCGGAAACAGCTTCGGCTTTGTACCGAATTCCCTATTAAGCTCTTAAAAGAGCACCTTTATTCTGCAATTCTTATTCACTTACTGTTAAGTTTAGCATATATTTCTATTTTTCAAAATAGTTAAATAAAAAAGAAGTATATTTTTTAGATATAAGTAAGCTTTAAATAGTGTCAATATTATTATTTCACTGCTCATTAAAAAAGCAGTATTAAAAGCTATAGTTCAACGTTGCGGGGTGAAACAAAAAAATAGAAAATGATAACCTAATTCTCACACAATGGCTAGAAAATTTAAGTCGAATTATAAAGAATGAAAGGAACAAATACGTATAGAATATATTATTCGATTGCATTTAACGCTGTATATAGATCATTATGAGAGCTTCAAAATTTAGATTGATAGAACTTGTTCAAATAAATTTTTTGAACCGTGTATACGGCAAATACAAGCCAAATATGTTATAAGCTTAGCATCATCTTATTAACATTTCCATTACTAGGGCTGAAATATTACTATGAAATCGAGGAACTTCAGTTTATTACTACTCAGAGATTTGCAGAGTGTTGGCATTGGAAATATTCGTACTAAGTTAGCCCATTTACTATATTACACAAAACAAAAAAGCTGCAGTTAATTGCAGCTTTTTGCATGTTGTTGAAATACTATTATGTCAATGACATCAAGGTGACAAATTAAAAAGTATAGCCCTTTTTCAAAACG
>NZ_JBYTBB010000063.1:0-33986 GCF_058788755.1 Lysinibacillus sp. FW301-JW8 | reverse complement strand
CCTCGTTTTGAAAAAGGGCTATACTTTTTAATTTGTCACCTTGATGTCATTGACATAATAGTATTTCAACAACATGACAGTCTATTTTTATCGATTACATAAAAATAGACTGTTTTTTAGATGTGTTTAAGTTGCCGTATAGCCGCCATCCACTGGTATTAACGCACCTGTGATAAAGGATGCTTCATTGGAGGCTAAGAAAGAAATTGTATTGGCGATTTCTTCTGGTCTACCTAATCGTCCTAATAAATAGGCATTTTCGTAAGCCTGTCGAATGGATTGACCGCCACCATCTCCCTCGATGAGCTGCTCTGCCATATTCGTGTCTGTTAATCCTGGGCACACTGCGTTAACACGTATTCCATACTGCCCAAGCTCTACGGCAGTACTTCGTGTAATACCTACCACTGCATGCTTTGTCATAATATACAAATTATGATTTTTAGTACCGATCATACCTGAAATAGATGCCAGATTGATGATAGAACTACCCTCTTGCCCCTTCAAATACGGAATGGCATGTTTAGTGCTGAGCATCACACCTTTAATATTGATATTGGCAATTTTTTCAAAGGTGATCGCATCAAACGTTTCAGCTGTATTATTGACAAAAATACCTGCATTATTAACCACCGTTGTAATATAGCCATATTTTTTTATTGCTTCCTCATAAAGCTTGGCAATATGCCCTTCATCGGTGATATTACATACTACTGCATGAACATCAAAGCCATCTAGTTGTAATTGTATAGAAGCTTCCTGTAACTTTTCCACATTAAAATCTGAAATAACGACTTTCGCGCCCTCTTGGCCACATTTTCTTGCTGTAGCAAAGCCGATTCCCTGTGCAGCACCTGTAATCACTACAACTTTATCCTGTAATCTTCCTATCATGTGGTTCCCTCCTACATTGTCAAATAGCCAGCATCCACTGCAATATGTGATCCTGAAATATTGTTGGAATCATCTGACACTAAGAATAGTGCTGCATTAATAACATCCTTCGGTGCGATAAAATCTTGATGTGGGAAAACATGATGATTGCCAAATGCAGGTGTCGCTTCCTCTCTTGTAGCTCCTTTTTTGTTTGCCAAGCGATCATAGGTAGCTTGATTATTTGCCATTGTTGTATCAACAGCGGTAGGACAAATAGCGTTGACATGAATATTATAGGGTCCTACCTCCATTGCTAAAGTTTTGACTAATCCTAACACCCCGTGTTTTGCAGCCACATAATGCCCAACATTTTGACCGCCTCGAAGTCCATTCACTGATGATACACATAAAATTTTTCCTACTTGACGTTCAATCATATGAGGAAGTACATATTTACAGGTTAACCAAGTACCCTTTAAGCAAATATCAAGCATTTCATCCCATTGCTGTTCTGGCATCTCCCATAGCTTGTTATACGATAGAATGCCAGCATTGGTTACAAGAATATCGATTTTTCCAAAATGCTCAATCGTCTTTTGGACAGCTAATTCAAGCTCTTGTGCATTACGAACATCGGCTACTAAACCTAAGGCATCTACACCGTGCTTTTTTATTTCTTCCACGGTTTGCGCTAGTTCCGATTGCTTTGCCATTTCATAGGCAACAGTCGGAATATCCTTAGCAATATCGGTAATAACGATTGCTGCGCCTTCCTCTGCAAATCGTAGAGCATATTCCCTGCCCATCCCTCGAGCGCCACCTGTAATAAAGGCAGTCTTTCCATCTAATTTTCCCATTAACTACACCTCCGTTTATAATCCCTCAATACCGCACCAATCTATGGCTGTTAAGGCATATGTTTTAGCAGCCTTTATTAAATCCTCAACTAGTACGTACTCATTAGCAGCGTGGGCTACTAAAATACTTCCTGGACCATATATAATAGAAGGAATTCCCTTGGCATTTAAAAATGCTGCATCTGCCACAGCTACAAAGCCATGAATAGTCGCTTCTTCACCAGTTGCTTCTTGGTGTGCACGACTTGTAGCTTGCACAATTGGATGATCTACCGCTACATCAAATGCAGGCCAATGCAATAAAAATTCAACCTCTGGAGGATTATTTCGTAACCATAAATCATTCTGCACAGCTCTTTCTAAATGTCCTAAAATTTCTGCCTTCACTTCCTCAAAGGTTTCTTTAGGATGGTGCCATACTGCATATTGAATCGTACAATAATCCGAAACGACAAACGGTAAATCTACATCATAGGATTTACCATGAATGATACCGGGATGAATCGAGAAATGTCCTGGTTCAAATAGCTCATGTTTTTTTGTAAATCCCCATTCGTCTTCTAGTTGCTGTAGGGCTTGTACAATATACATCCCTTTTTCAACGGCATTGATGCCAACTTCACCATGTTTACCACCTGCACGAATAAACTCTCTACGTACAGATGCATGTGTTGTTTTCCCTTTGACTGTAATGTGCATTCGAATGACACCAGGACTAACTGGCACTACGGCTAAACTTTGTGGTGGCCCAGAGGGTTCTGATACAATGGCCGCATCAGCTGTATAGCCTCTTTCTACAGTAGCAGTAACTCCTAGTTCATGGTCCATCGTTTCTTCACCTACAACCGTTTCTAGCAATAAATCCCCTTTCAATTGCACACCTAATTTCTTCAAGGCTTTTGCTGCCATTATTTGAGCAGCAATCCCACCTTTCATATCACATGCGCCACGTCCATATAGTCTGCCATCTTCCACCCTACCTGAAAAGGGATCATTATATTTCCAGTCAGAGTTCGGACCTGGAGGCACTACATCGATATGTCCATTAAAAATAAGAGATTTACCACCATTACCTGAGCCTTTAATTCTTCCGACTAAATTCGGTCGTTGCTCCTCGACCTCCCACATATCTACTTCATCACAAATCCCTTCAAAGATTGGCTTTAAAAATAGCTGCACATTCTTTTCTCCACCAATTACTTCTGCCTTATTGACTCCATCATAATTTGGGTTTACACTTGGGATTTTTACCATATTACTTGCTAATTGAATGATTTCTTCACGCATCTCATCTATGGTAGCCAATACTTCTTGCTGGATATTTTCTGCTGATAATGTATTTTTCATATTATCCCTCCTGTTTTACTTATTTTCCAGACTGATATTCGCCGTTACTGGTTCTGTTTCTGTCGCATTTAGCGAAACTGCTTTTTTATTTTGCCTTGCTGTTTCTACATCTTTCCACAGATCCTCAACATGTGACTCTATTGGTCTCATATATCCAGCAACAATCATAATAATAGTTGCTACAATAAGACCATAGACACCAGCAGACCATCCTAAATCTGCAATAAATGCTGGCGCTGTTACTGTTAATGTCATGGAGACAATTGTGCCGACAATCATTCCTGCAATAGCCCCTTGCTTATTGGCACGCTTCCAATATAGACCTAGAATGACTACAGGGAAAATCATAATAATCCCTTGGTAGGATAGTAATGCTACATTAATTAATGCGCCTACATCTACCGTTGCTAATACTGCACAAATCGCTCCTATAATAAAAACGGAAATTCTTGCTATTTTCATTGCCGTTTTTTCAGAAATATCCTTTTTAATAACGGTCGCAATATCACGAGAAATCGATGTTGACATAGCTTGAATGATTCCACTTACTGTCGCAATACTTGTCGCCATAATAACTGTAGACATGAGAGCAAGTACGAATGGTCCAATTTGTCCAGCAGCCCACATATACGCTTCTTCAGGATTACTTCTTGCTGTATCATTCATATACAATACATTTCCTAGCAGTTGGAACGCTACGTAGAATATCCCCCCAATAATAGGCGCAATTAATGCCGATTGTTTAATGGATCGAATACTATCTGAGGCAAATAATTTATTATATACCCACGGCCACATGAATCCGCCTAATCCACTAGTTATAATAATGGATGTCCAAAACGGAGTAGGTAATTCCCAACCAGGTCCAGGGAATGTTAATGTTTCAGGATAATTAGCCACTAAGGAATCCATACCTGAAGATATACCTCCAGCAAATTTAAAAATCATATAGATCATTACACCTGTTCCAACGAAAAACATAAATGCACCTTGAAAAATATTCGCTGTAATTACTGATTTCATTCCACCTAATGAAACATAAGCAAGCACAACAATAATCCCAATAATCATACCAACAACTGGACTAATTAAGCCGTTCGTTGCATAGTTGAAAATAACGCCCTGAGTAATCCATTCCATTAATAGCCATGGTGCAGTAAACACAATTCCTGCAATGCCTACTACTAATCGCACCATGCTACTTTTATAGCGTAAATCCATTAACTCAGCCTGTGTACTAATATGATATTTTTTACCCCAAATATATGTTTTTTCAGCAACTAAATACATGGAAAGCATTGTTAAAGTTGCATATGTCAGTACGTAAAGACCAATAAATCCATAGCCTACTGAATAGCCTGCAAATGCAGTAAATGTTGCACCAACATACCAGGTTGAAAATACGGCTAATGATATTGCCATAACCCCAAAGCTTCCTCGTGCCGTTGCATATTCCTCGAATGATTTAACACCAAAATTTTTAGCATTGATCGCAAAAACGATGACAAAGAAGATGACAATAAAGGTAATAGATAGCATTAACGAGTCGCCTCTCTTTCTAGCAATTCGGCTTTCGTTAAAGGCTCAATATCAATATCCAAATCCCCATACTTGGAATCTACAAAATACCAAGTTATTAATAGTGCAAAAATTAAAACATTCATAGAAATTTGCCAAAAATAGGCGAAGGATAAACTGAAAATTCTCGGCTCAATTTTATTACTAAAGTCAAATAAGCCTGGAAAACTTGCTAGTAAAATTAACCCAATAAAGCAGGCAGAGAAGATGATATTTCTTGTTACAACTGACTTCAAATCAATCACCCCTTGTGTCGTTATATCATTATTAAAACATTCAATTGCTGCTTTAAAGCATTTATTTGTTAAACCGGTTATTGTACATCTTATTTTTAGGTCAGTAAAAAGTCAATAAATTATCAGATTATTATTATAATTTAGAATATAAACAAAAACGTGCTGCTTCTTTTGTTTATTGTCCAAAATAATTTTCAAACTATTGGAAATTTGTTTAAAAAGAAGAAAAAAAACCCTCCATAGCTAGCTGCTATGGAGGAAACATAGTTGTTATTTCATTAATTCATTTGCAAATTCAAGTGGAACATAAGTTTTTGTTGGCTCTAATAAAGCTGGTGCTGCTTCAAAATGACGAATTGCCTTATTATAACCATATTCTTTTTGACCACGTGTAATTGTATAAGATAGTGCGCCTTTTGAAACAATTGCACCTTTTCCTGTTGATTCTACAGTAAAGCCTAATTCTTCAGCAATTAAGCGTAATGGTACCATTTTTGTACCATCTACTTCATAAAAATCATTGTTAATGATTTCTTGTACAGCAGATTCAGATGGCTCCCCTTCTTCAGGATCAACCTCACCTGGCTTTTCAGTAATTGTATCTATGACAACCACTTTTGAAGGTGGTGTTTGAGCTGGAATGCTCATTGTTGCGATTGTATAAAACACTAGTAAATGTTGCTCTGCTAAATCAGCTGCCTTTACCTCTTTACCAGATAGGCTAAGTAAATTTGTCGCTTCACCTATATTAAGTTTTAACGTGTTATTTGTATTGACTAAATCTTTATTGAAAAAATCAAGCTCAACACTTCCCATTTCTTTTGTTTCCACGATGATTGCTTCTGGGTTATATTGAGGTGGATAAATCATAATCATCGGCTTGTTAGCATACGTATAAGCCGTTACTTTATCACCCTTCTGAAGCTTTACCTCTTTGCCCGTATTATCAAATACTAATGTATCATCATTGACAACAAAAACATTTATATTTTCGCCATCTTTCACCGTATAATATGTCGCTTTATCACGCGTTTCAACATTGTCTACAGTGCCAGCCACTTTTATAAAAATAGGCTGCACTTGTGGATTTTGTTCCTTATTATCAGCAGCATTTGTCACAACTGCCTCTCCTTCGTTTGCGAATGCAGATGGAACACCGATTGCGCTCCCGATTAATAAAGCTGTCATTGCAAATGGTACGACTTTCTTCATTTTCATAAAAAAGCATCTCCTTCATCATTTACGAATTCATAAAGTAGTCGTATTTAAATGAAAAAGGTTACAGCCTCCACATTTTATTTGATATTTCTCCTAAAAATCTATGATTCCCTCTCCATAAAATGAGCTAACCTTTATCTCATTTCAGGGAAGGATGCTTTTAAAATATAAATTGTATTCTATTAAGGATACGCTGTAAAAAGTATTGATGCGCACTTTGCTTGGTTCGGATATCTAAGGCGACATCTGGATGATCAGTAATCACACCGTTGACATTTTTCTCAATAAATTCATGCAATGAACGATCCTTATTTAACGTCCACACAAATAAATCAATTTTCTGTTGCTTCAAATCGGCAATAAGCTCAGCTGTTATCCAAGATTCTTCAAGAGCAATAAAGTCTACTGTTTCAACTATCGGTCCGATATTTAATGCATAGACTATACCCACACGTAAATTTGGTGCCAATTTTTTTAACTGAGTCATCATTTGTAGATCAGAGGATTGCACATAATATGAATCAAGCACCTTATAAGCACGAAGCTTTTCCACTAATTTGGGCAGAGCATCTTCCGTTTCCTTTCCATGTACCTTTAACTCAATTAACAATGAAACATTTAGTGCCTTTGCAATTTCAATAAAATCATCCAAAGAGGAAATTTTATCGCTAAAACCATTTGCATGAATCGTCAGCGTCTTTAATTCGCCAAGTGTCATATTAGCAATCACACCATTTTTACCTGCTAATCTTCTTAAAGTTCGATCATGAAAGACTACGAACTCTCCATCAACTGTTTGCTGAATATCAATCTCGATTAAGTCTGCTCCAGCACTAGCTGCACTTACAAGACCGCTAATTGTATTTTCCACATTGCCTGCTGTATACCCTCTATGAGCAATGATTTTTGTATCAGGTGCATAGACACTTTTCTCTAAGGAAATGGTGTTCATCACACTTAAAGCAATAAAAACAGCTACTACAATAAATGACAGTGGTTTTAAACGTCTTTTCTTAAATTTCGGTACAAACGTAAATTTGCTTAAAACCGATGTATTAAAGGTAATAGCCACCATTACTTGTGAATATGTTGCTTGCAGTAACGTGAATAATACGACAAAAGCCATTTCTAAAAATGCTAATGTCACCCCTGCTGTGATAAGGGCCATACTCGGTATAAAACGCTCTAAAATATACAATGGAAGAGTACCGATAATAGTAATTCCTATCAGGACAAGTAAATGACCAGTTAAAAGCATGGCTAATAAAACGAGGATTTCAAATAGGCCACGTTTTGAAAAACGCCAGCTCTGTATCAATGATCGAAAAATAGAAATTTTGGGTTGGATTGTAAAAATCGGTAATGTCAATATACTACGGATACCAATGATGACTAAAAAGCCTGCGACAGCGGCATAGATTAATCTGCCCTCACGAGTACTCATAATCTCTTCCATCAAAAAACGAGGAATAGTAATAGCTTGAGTTAACGTTAAAGGTAACATAAACGAAGTTAATGGTAATAACAGTACAAGATAAACAATAAAAAAAAGTATTTGCACACTAAAAAAAGAAAAAACCTTTCGATTCAATCGCTGCCAAATGTTTAAAAATCGGTATCGAATTCCTCTTTGCTGGTAAAAGGCCATTAAAAAAAGAAAGCCCATTTCATAATAAATAAAAAGCAAAAACACCATTATTACTAGACATAACATCAAAATGACAAATGGATGTGAAATAAAGCTTTGAATATTTTGCTCAGTAATATGCGTATAACCTGTTACTTGCAGCATTAGTTTAAAGACAATCGTTGTCACTGGTAAAAAAAATAAAAACTGACATACCCGAATAAGCGCGAAAACCTGTATATAATCAAAGCGATAATGATATATATTGTAGATAGCATGTCGCATTACTTGTCCAGCTCTATGCATTTAAATCACCCCAGTCCATACTACCGTATTCCCCCATTTTCGCTTATTACACTTGTTTCTATATGATATGCTCTATTTGCTAAATTACCTTAACAATAGAAATTTTTTGAATTTGTCCCATATCATATGCCAGAAAGATGCTTAAGATTTGTGTATTTTTGGTGATTGGATATATTTTCTTGAAACTTTTAGGTTGGTCATCCAGTAAATACTATAATGGAGAAGAATTTAAGGGGGTTAGATAATAATGACGCAGAAGAGTTTTAACCTTGGAGATATTATTAGTACGAGTGTAGTGCTTGTAATGTTCCTAGCTATATTTTTTGTCATGATTCATATGATAAAGAAAATGAAAGCAACTACTCCTTTGCCTCCACAGCAGACGCTACAGCAACAAGTGGATGCACTAACAAAGCGTGTACAAAACCTTGAACAGCAACTTGATAAGCTATCCCGCACAAAATAAGACACCCACTTCTTGAAGCAAGAAAAAGAAGTGGGACTTCATTTGCCCGAAAAAGCACGATTGGATTTAATGAAAATTAGTCAAATGAAAATCCAGAAAATCGATTTCTTGTGTAAGCAATAGCAGAATTGTTTCTGAAACATAAAAAAACGCTGTCAGGATTAACCCTCACAGCGATTTGCGTAAACGATACGTCCATCAACAACCGTATAAACCACTTTTACATGCGGTAATTTTTCAATGTCGATACTCAATAAATCCTCTTCGAAAATGGTGAAATCTGCCGTATAACCTTCCTTAATCTTACCACGAATATGATCCTGACCTATTATCTGTGCAGCTCCAACAGTGTAAAGTTGCACTGCCTCATAGCGTGATATCTTCTCAGAAGCATTATAGCCGTTATGCGTTTCGCCGAAATTCCGTCTTGTCACCGCTGCATAAATACCATGCAATGGATTTGGCACTTCAATCGGAGCATCACTGCCCCCTGCAACGACTATTCCACGATCTAAAAACGATTTTAATGGATGCAGCCCTTGCGCTCGCTGCTCACCAAGTCTTGCTAGCTCTGCCTGAAACTCTCCCTGTACAAATTGAGGCTGCATATCCACTGCAACAGGTAAGGATGCTAGTTTGGCTAAAATATCGTCATCCACTAAGCTACAATGAATAATACGATCTATATGCCCTTGTAGTGGCGGATAATCCTTGAATACCGCTAAAATGGTATCAATGGCTAAATCTCCAATCACATGAACTGCCACTGTTTGTCCATACTGACGTGCAAGTTGAACATATTCCTCTAACTGCTCAGTTGAATGAACAAGCATACCACTATTATTTGGTTCATCACAGTAAGGTTTACGAAGAGCAGCTGTACGCCCTCCAAAGGCACCATCAATAAAGATTTTCATGGCACCAAATTCCATATAAGGTGATGATGTTTCCTGCATTTTAGCAACTTCCTCAAATACTGTGTGATGCTGCAATAAATGCACCTTAAACGATTGTTGTGCTTCTACAGCCTTTCGGAACGCGTGAATGGGTTGTATCGGTGGTCCATAATAGCTTAAATCCTCTGAATGACCACCAACTAAACCGAATTTTTGTAATGATGCTACTGCCTTTTTTAGTGCATCCTCAATATAGAGTGGTGTGATATGAGGCATATTGTTGACAATCATATATAAAGCTGCGTCCTTTAATACACCTGTTAGCTGTCCTTCTACTTTCTCTATGATGCCTCCCGTGGGTGAAGGAGTATCGTTGGTAATACCTGCAAAAGCGAGTGCCTTAGAATTGGCTAGAATTAAATGATGACAGCTACGCTTTATAATAAGATGTGCTTCACCTAGTGCGTCTAGTTCCATCAATGTTGGAAAAATAGGTACATCAAATTGTGTTTCATTCAATCCGATAGCAATAACCCATTCATCCCTTAAAGCGCTTACCATCCTCTCACCAATAATAGTTAGCAGCTCTTCCTTATTTGTGACGTTCGATACATCGATATGCTTTAATTTCTCCCCATACCCAATTATATGTAAATGACTGTCCACAAAGCCTGGATACATGACACTTCCTTGTAAATTCTGAATAGAAGTAGCATATGGCGACAGACTATCAACTGAGCCTGTCGCCACTATTTTTCCATCCTTGACTAGGACAGCTTCAACTGTTTCGCCAACTTTCGCCATCGTGTAAATTTTCCCGCCTGTCCATAACGTTGCCAAAACAATTCGCCTCCTATGCAGTTGCTTCAATTAAACGAGCAGATTCTAAACGGCGGCGAACAATGACGCCAACCCATGCAGCAAGTACAGCTTTTGCTAAACCAAGAATAATAAATGGCACTGCACCTGACATAAATGCTCCCATCCAAGAAAGATTCATCGCGAATTTTAACCATACTGTACCAAATGCTAAAGTAATAACCATCCCTATTACATTTGAAACAATCGCATGTGGAATTGTAAGACCAAATTTCTTTAAATAAAGCCCCATAATGATAGCTGTTGGTAAAAAGCCGACAATATAACCACCAGTAGGACCAAAGAGAATACTAGGACCGCCAGAAAAATTACTATAAACTGGTAAGCCAGTCGCTCCAATTAAAATATATAATAGCACTGATAATGTGCCCAGTCTTGTCCCTAGGATTGTTACAACTAAGCCAATTGCAAGTGTTTGCCCTGTAATGGGTACAGGTGATAACGGAATTGGAATACTGATTTGTGCCAAAACTGAAATAATAGCAGCTCCAAATGCTGTTAATACGTATTGATATGTACTACTCTTTTTCAAACTAAATTGCCTCCCCTTGTACGTTAACTACAACTTAAAATAAGTTAACACAAAGATTATAGCAAATGAAAACCGTTGTCAATCAGTTTTGAAAAATTGCTATAAAAAATGAGATTACTATGATGAACTAGCAATTTCTTTACAATAAATTTATAAATACCCGCCTAAATATAGTAATATCATCAAGAGAATAACCCCTTGTACCCATCCTATAATCATCCATATTTTCTTTTTACTGATTTTTTTAGAATTCATACGCTCACACCTTTAATTATGATTTTAAGTCCATCTAAAAAAACGTATTGATAGAACAATAAATACGAAGGCCATTCCTATTAGAATTATTATATTTAACCATATAGAATTGACTGATTGACCTGTCCAAGTAAATGTTAAAATGTCATTTACATAGTGTAATGGTAAAGCTTTTGCCACAATTTTTAGAGGTAGAGGCAAAATTTGATAAGGTACTACTCCACCTGATAAAAAAGTTTGTATGTTTAATGCTAAAACACTTATGCCAGCCGCTCCTTGCATTGTGGAGCTAATGCCTGTTACTAAAATTCCAAACGAGAATAACGTTACCATGCTTAATACTAAGGAAAAAATTACTGCTAGTAGATAAATAGGGGGTTGTATATTGTAAATAAAATAACCACTAATATAAGTGATAATAATACTAAAAAGGGAAATAATTACTCCTAATGAACAAAAAGATAGTATGATTCGAATAGAACGTAATGGCGTAATTTGATAAGTCTTCAGTAACTGGGATTCTTTATAACTAACAATTCGAGTACCTAATGTAAATAAAGCTGTGCTTAACAGACAAAGAGCTATCATATTTGGAATTAATAAAGTTTTATAGTCAATTTCCCCCACAGAAGAATTACCAAATAAAAATCCTAAAAAATAAATCATGACAAATGGGAAAATAAAAGTCCAAATCAACGATTGTAAATCTCTTAAAAATAACTTCAATTCAATTAAAGTTAGCATGTGAATTGCCTTCATAACATCACCTCCCCTTTCAGCTGAGGTAATTTGACAAACAAGTCGTCTAATGAACCTGTACTAAATCGAAAATCTTCTACAATCCAGCCTTGAGTACTTATTAATTTGAAAAGCCCAAATGTTGTCCATTCTAAATTATCTGTAAAAATTTGAAGTAGATTATTTTTCGATTCTACTCTCAAGACACCAACTATCTTCTGAACCAATGCTATATCTATTTGTTTACATGCTATCAATATAGATTTATCTTTGTTCAGGCTTTGAATAAGTTTTTGAGGCGTATCTAAACCAACTATGACGCCATGATTCATTAATGCTATCCGATCACAAAGCTGCTCCGCCTCTTCCATATAATGTGTTGTCAATACTATGGTTGTTCCAGCATCTCTAAGCGAAACAATCATTTTCCATAGTTCTCTTCTGGACTTTGGATCTAACCCTGTACTTGGCTCATCTAGAAAAACTATTGATGGCGAATGTAAAGTTGCTAAAGTTAAAAGTAATTTTTGTTTCCATCCTCCAGATAGATTTTTAAAATACGTATGACGAAACGGTTCTAATTTTAATTTTCTCAATGCCTTTGTTGTATCAATCTGATGAGGATAAAAAGAGGCAAACAGTTCTACAGCCTCCCCTACTTTAATTTTTGGTTGCAAATTTGTATGTTGAAACATTACACCAATATTTTCCTTCATTTTTTTTGCATCTTTCCAAGGATCATAGCCGAGTACTGTTACTTTGCCAGACGAACATTCTTGCAAACCTTCTACAATTTCAATTGTTGTTGTTTTTCCAGCCCCATTTGGTCCAATTATGCCAAAAATCTCTCCTTTTTGAATGCTAAATGTTAAATCCCGAATGACTTCAAAGGAGCCAAAAGATTTTTTTACATTTTCTATCTGTATAACTGTCTCCATATCAATTCCCCTTCCATAAATTCTTTTAAAAACTTTTTTACCAAAGTGGTTTTTGAGGTTCCTTCATCGGATCGTTTTCCTGTAGAGCAAATATATATGGGATGAGTATAAAGTAAAATAAAGGGATACTTAGTACATAAAAAGTTATTCCAATTAAAATATTTTGAAAATTAAAACTCGCAATAAATAAAATCTGAAATAATGGTAACTGTACTAACCCATTTAATTGCATCGATTTGTTTGTACGATATTGTTTTTTGCCACAATGTTTACATACAATCGGTTTCGCATTATTTTTCCAAAAGAGTGTGTGAGCCTGCTTTTTAGTCCACGATTCTCCACACTGAATACAAACTGGTAAACCGTATTTTTTCTTTTTTAAATACTTTTTTATAAAACATGCGGAAATTAGATAAATGGAAAATATCAAGATACCCTTTACAAAGTCATTTTCTAACAAACTTAAAATACTCCATGTACTCGATTCCTGCTCCATATTTGCCGCTTGTTGACCTCCAATTTGTTGATCTTTTTTGTTTAATAATAAAAACACAAAGGAAATCACAAAAATTGTAAACGTTGTCAGCACAACACGATATTGCCAAGGACTGCTTCTTCGTATACTTTTATGTCGTGCTTTTTGGGCGATTGCCTGTTTTTTCTCAGCTGTAAGCTTTACCTCTCGAAGTTCTTTTAGTACCTCTTCTTTAAATTGATTCATGGCGTAACACCTCCCAATCATAATCTCCTATTGTTGCTGCCAGCTGTCTTCTAGCACGTTGCAAGCGTGTTCGGATTGTTGCCTCTGGACAACATACAAGTTGTGCGATTTCCACAGTTGTCATATCTTCAAAATAATAAAGAATAAGAACTTCTCTGTAGGCAACTGATAAGGTAAACAACGCTTCCACCAGCTCTCGCTTAATCGACTTCGCAAGAAATTCTTTTTCAGGTGTGACAGCTGTTGTACGTCCCGTTATTTTTTCTAGCAGTGTTAATCGTTTACTTTTCCAGCTTCGTAAATAATCGTGGCTCCGATTAACCGTCATTTTCACTAAATATGTACGTAAGGATGATTCCTGACGAAACTGCTCCTGCTTTTGATAAAAGGCAATCAACACATCCTGCACAATGTCCTCAGCTGTTGCTGTATTTTTCACATATAGATAAGCAACCTTTAGTAAATAGTCACCATGCATCTCGATAATCTTTTCTATATTCATTGTTGCCCTCACCTTCTTTCTAAACTACTGACGGATGTCGATACATTTCCGATTCATATTTTTAAAATTTCTTTTTTTCGCCATAAAAATAACCCGTAATGATTAATTACGGGTCACTTACATTTAGGGCAGAATAAAATAATTAGATTCCTATTTCTCGCATTTTTGCTGTCACTTTATTCATTCTATCATCCATATCAGTGTTAGTGAATTTTTCGAGATGCATCTCACTTACAATTGTTCCGTCGCGCATAAACAGGATTCGCTCCGTTCTAGCAGCAACCTTTGGGTCATGAGTCACAAGCATAATAGCAGTACCCTCTGCGTTTATTTCAGAAATAATACTCATAATCTCCTGTGCAGATTTAGAGTTAAGAGCCCCTGTTGGTTCATCACCGAATATAATGGCAGGATTACTCATTAGCGCACGGCATATACCTGTGCGTTGAAGCTGCCCTCCCGAAACCTGAGTAATATCCCGTTTTTCCAACTCTGCAATCCCAACTTTTGTCATCAAGGCCCTAGCTCTTTTGGCAATTTCCACAACGTTTTTTCGATTATCTCGCATAGAGGGTAAAATAATATTATCTAAAATATTTAAATTTTTGAGCAAAGTTGGCTGCTGAAAAATAAAACCCATTTTGGTTCTACGTAAGTCGGCAAGCTCCTTTTCATTGAACCCTGATAAATCACTGCCATTAAAAGTAACCTTCCCGCTATCAATATGATCCATACCGCTTAATGCATACAACAATGTTGATTTCCCTGACCCTGATGGTCCCATAATTGAAACGAATTCACCCTCATTTATGTCAACAGACACATCCTTAAGAACAGGATGTCTTTCATTATCTACTCTAAATGATTTCACAATCTTTTCACCAATAATAATCTTCTGCATAATCTACTCCTTTATATTATCAGTTATTTTTATCTGACCTGCGCTGGCTGTACTGAAAACTGTTGCTACTAGTACGGTACACCCCATCACCAATGGACATAATAGATAGGCAGAAAGTGGATTAACAACGAATGTAAACGACGAAGCTCCAAATGAGGCAATCACTGCACTAGCTAGCAGCTCGCCAAGCGTATTGGCTAAAAGCGTTCCTAGAACAATACCTACAATGAGTACAAATAACGAACGTGCTGCATATTGGATGGTTATATCCGTATTTGTAAAGCCCAAAGACTTCATAATAGCAATCGAATATCTATCCTTTGCGATAAGCATTTTCATAAATAACAATGTCACCAGGATTGATAATATTAGGGCTAAAATGACTGATATAGAGGACGCTTTCCCAATAGAGCTAATTGTTGAACCAAATGTCTGTGTAATATAATCGTCTATGCCCGAAATCTTTGCAATTTGAAAGCTATCTGTATACTCAGAAATTTTCGCTTCTGTCAATGTTTTATCGTTAAGCTCTACATAAATAACACTCCACATTGTATCCGCCTGTGAGTCAGTGAAAGCAGCCTTTGCCGTTTTACCACCGTTCGTAATATCGGAATAGGTTCCAGATACGATGAGATTTCTCTCCTTCCCTTCGACTAACAGTGTCATGTGATCTCCGACCTTTTTCCCTAATTCCTCAGCGTTCATGACTGACAGCGCAATTTCATCTTGTGAAACAGGTGCTTTCCCTTCTGCATACCTAAGCGGAAAAATCGAGTGGTCACCAAGTTCAATTTTTATGCTTTCCTCAGAGCCGTTAATTGTCTTCACATTGAATGTTTTGGTCGTAAGTACAGCATATTTAGAAATCGTGCTATCCCCGTCCAATGTTGTTACAGCTTCCGTAGCTCTTTTCTGAATATTGTCTGTCTGCTGGATATCTATACGCAAATCACTGCTGCCTATTCCCATATAAGTGATGAAGCTTTTAGAGGAAATCGTGTTGTATAGATTTTGTGGAACGATGATGATAAATGTTGACATTACAAGTACCACAAGCATGGTCGTATAAAGACTTTTTCTAGAAAGAACATCCTTTATCCCTAAAAATAGATTAGTATTTAATAGTCTATTTTTACTCAGATAAAAGCCCTTTGCGCCAGAGGATTTTCCGTGTGAAAAACCAAACCGAAGAGCCTCCACCGCAGAGATTTTTCGAAAACCTCTTAGTACATTACTCACATAAGCGATCATTACAAAAAACACTAGAAATACACCGATTATTCCAACAAATAAAGCCAAAAATCTATTTTCACTCACTCCCATATAGAGCCTTATGTTTTCAAGGAGAATACCCTTAAATACAAAGGACAGGGCATAGCCAAGTGAACAGCCTATTGCTGCAATCACTGCGTATTTTGCGAGATAAATCTTTTTAATATCTGTAACACGTAGCCCTATGGCTTTCATAACGCCTATTTCTCGATAATCATCCTCAATTTTTGCAAGCAGTGTAAATCGTATACACATAAATGCGATTGTTACGACAAGAACGCTTATAAGAAGAATAACTGCTATCATTAGACCATCGGATATGGCATTTAACATTTTGAACAGTGGATATGTAATTGTCGGACCATTTGCTTCAAGTCCTGCGGAAGTGTAAGCAGTTTCGAATGTGCCTATCTCAGACATATCCCTTAATCTAAACTCAATTAAATATTCTGTACTTCCGAAACTCTTTATTGTTGCATAATCATGCTCACTCACCAAAAATCTTTTTGATGAAGCGAGTAACGAATTCATCTGTGAATCACGAAGAAATCCTGCAACAATGAATTTCTTTTTATTATTTACAACAATCGTATCCCCAATGTTTGCGGTGCCATCCTTCATATAGCCTACAGGCACATACACCTCTCCATCGGCAACCTCTATCACCTGTCCATCAAGATCAAGGAGATAATCAAATTTTTCACTCTGCATCGTGAAGCCATTGTCCTGAACATTGCCTGCAAGCGATGTCCCGTCAATAACGATATGTGCTCCATCCACATTAAGAAATTCAAGCACCTGAAATTCTTCGACATTGCTATTATTGTTGGCGAAGTTTTTCAATCTATCACGATCAATTTCGCCTGAATGCATTTGCAGGAAATGTGGTGTTTTCGATTGCTTCATAAGCGTATCTATCGCACCTGTAAGATTCACCATTAATATGGCTGAAAGGGAAACAAGTAATGACGCAGCAGCCACAAATATTATCGTGGTCAATGTTATTAATTTGCTTTTTGCCATATCATTACGGATTATTCTGTAATACATATGTCACCTCTTTAACTGATTTAAAAAAGAATGCATTATGCAAAAATTTTTATTCGCTGTTTTCGTTTCCAAACATCTTCATCATATACATGAGACTTCCACTTTCAACACCCAGTAGCCTTTCTACGTTGAATACTAAGGCCACTATTCGTGAAGTGCGTTCTTCATCTGTTAAATGAACCAAATCATCGTCAAATACGGTATTCGTATATGCCACTATCATTTCCATGCATTCATACGGATATGGTGTGTTAAATAATCCCTGCTCAATGCCTTCACGAATAATATTTGCCAGAATAGTTGGCACATTGTTGATAATAATTTTTTGGATTTTTTGGTGCATCAAAGCGTTCTGAGGCTTGTGAATATGTTCCATGATTTCCTTGCTATTTCCACCACTAATGTTCAAAGCCATTACAACTCGAATCATTCTCTCATTTACTGGAATACTTTTATTTGCACTAATTTCCTTTGCCGCTTCTAAAATCGTATCTGTCATTCGATCAATTAAGGCGTCCATAATATCCTCTTTTGACTTAAAGTGATAATACAGTGTTCCACGTGCGATTCCGACCTTTTCAAGAATATCGTTTGTGCTAGTACCATCAAAGCCTTTCTGATTAAAAAGCTCCTCTGCCACATCAAGAATTTCATTTCGACGCTCTTGTGCCTTCTTTATCGTTCTCATTTCTATACCTCCTCTAGATAGACCGACTGTCTGTCTATTTAATTTCATAGTAGCATACAACTGGTTTCATTTACAATATCTTCTATTGAGAAATTAGAAAAAAATTTATAAAGGTATGCTACAATGCATCAAGACAATAAAAATCTGCAAGCCTTCAACGTTTATTCCGTGAAAACAAGCAGATTTTTAAATTTATAGACAACGTTTACATCAAAAAGAAACAAATATTCAGAAAGGTGCTTATCATTAACAATCATTTCCAATATCATTATATTGTTTAAAGACAGTAATTTGGTTACGACCATTGCGTTTTGAGGCATAGAGCGCGGTATCAGCTTGATGAATGAGTTCTTCAATTTTTGTTACCTTCCCCTTGTGATTGATGCTCACACCAATACTAAACTCTAAATGAATCGCTTCATCTTTTATTTCTAAAGATAAAGATGCTAATTTTTTATAGAGATTTTTTGCCAATGTTTGGGCAGTTTCTCCCATCTTTAATTGACTAAGAATAATAAATTCATCTCCACCAAAACGTGCAACTATTGATTCAAAAGGTTGGAAAAATTCCTTTAATGTTGTAGCTGTAATGGTTAATGCATCATCGCCAAACAAATGACCATTCCTATCATTAATGGCTTTAAAATGATCTAGATCAACCATCATTAACGCTAACTGCTGTTTTTCAGTTGAAGCTTTCTGCATCATCTTTACCGCATTCTCATCAAAATAACGTCGATTATAAATATTTGTTAATGGATCAATATAAGAGGATTTTTCTAGTTGCTTTTTCTCGTCATTATACTCCATTTCAAATAACACATGTGTATAATTCTCCCGTTGGATTTCTAGCAAAATATTAATATATTCCTTTTGAATCGCACATAAAACTACTTTATTTCCCTGTTCCTCAATTAGTAGCACTAAAGAATTGTAAATGATTTGTAGCAAAGCAAGATCATTATTTTGTAGGGCATAGTGTTTTGATTTTTGATATAAATCGATGGCCTCACCAATACGTCCCTGTCTTTCATAAAGCAAAGCATTAGCATTCATAATCTCCAATTGTACCTTGGAATACGGAGGTTTCTGAATAGTCGTTAGTAGCTCTTGTAAGACTTCATGTGCTTTTTCAAATTCCTCAAGCCAAATTTGAGCAACGGCTAAGTTTATTTTTGGATGGATAATTCCTGTATATGGATTGTCATGCTTCGTCTCAAAAGCATTTGCATAATATAAACTCTTCAACGCGAATTCTTTTGCTGTTTGATAGCTCCCTAATGCAATTTCTAAATCACTTAAATTATTATAAATTTTCCCCATGCTTTCTACATGTTGAATGCGCTCAGCAATCTTAAGTCCCTTTAACATAAGTTCCTCAGATTTTTTCAAATGGCCAAAAGTTCCCCAATAGATGGCCGCTAAAATATAATAATGAATTAAATCAATATCATTGCCATATTGAAAGGTTAATTCACGATATTGCTCAAGCACACTGATGGAAATCTGCAAATCTCCTGTTTGAAAATAACTGGCACAGCGATACCGTAATAAAAGGATTGCTTTATCATATATCTCAAGTACAATAGCACTATCGATTGCGGCACTACTTAATTCGATATATTCTAAAAAGCGATTCGCATTATACAATTCATTTAGCGTAATCCATAATTCTTCAAACTCCTGTGTATTCATACCGCCCCTCCTCATTTAACCCCTTACATCTTTAATACTACCTTTACTAATAAAATATTACAATTCTTTGGACTCATTTATTTTTGATTTAATGAGTAATTTAACCCAAATATAAATCTAACTGATTATATCCTCCTAATAATTTTTTAATCAAAATCTAATCATCTTAGATTAATAATGATAACAGTACACAAAACTATAATTTTCTGACAAAGAAAAAACAAGCCTCTTTTTTAGAGACTTGCTACGAATCCTGCAAACCTAATATCGCCTTTAATTGTTCTGATCTTTTTTGATTAAGATGGATAGCACCAAACTCCACTTTTTGCAAATAAAGTGTCTGACCATAGCTGAGCCAAACATCAACTCTAACTCCCTCTAGCATAAAAGAATACTCTGGTGGTTGTTTCATCTTATTATATTTATCTGGAGTCTGCCAATCTGTTTGCTGGAAAAATTGAATGATTTCCTGTTCATTTTGAATAGTAAGCTTTTTCGTTACAGTAGGCTCAATCCATTCAATACTGTTTAAAAAACCATTTATAACCTCTACACCATTGTCCTCATATGACATACTTCCTGATGATTCTAATGAAATGTAATCTCCTAACTTGACTGGGTAATCATTCAAGATTGGATACCAAGTTGCATTATTATATTTCTTAATAATTTGTTCCTCAGAAAGCTTTGCCAGATCCTCAGGGATGGCACCCTCCACAAATAAAAAAGCATTAGACTCAATTTTAATGACCGTCCCTACGTAAATCGTTCCTTGTGAGTGTGTACGATTGTCGATACCCATTTTATCCTGAAATGCTGTTGATTGCTCAGCAAAATGAGCTTGAAAATAACGAAGGGCGTCCCTCGCAACTATTTGATCTGCGGTTTCAGCTAAGGTTGGATATTTTTTTTCATAAAATGCATTCAGTTCTTTTCTAGCTGCATAAAACGGTATCATAGGCTCAATATACGTCTTAAAATATTGTTTTAGGCCTAGCCCCTGAAAAAGCTCCACATATTGTGGGGACTCTTGTAGCATGACAAGCTCATCATAGCGTGCCTTTTTTTCTGCTTCTAGCTCTTCCTTTGTAGATGTCATACCTAATGATTTTGCAAAATAATAATAGGCAACTAGCTGCTCATATTTTTGATAGGCCTCTCTCTTTGAAAATTCCTCACCTTGGTCTGGCCACATCAAATACATAACATGTTCAAAGTGCTCAAACTGCTTCTCGTTAAACATCTGTGCTGTTTGCTTCGTATCCTTATTTAACAGCTGCACCATCACAAATCCTGCTAAGCATAAAGTCACAACGGCAGTTAATAGTGCGAAACGAATGGGCTTTTTTGGTTTGACAGGCTGCTGTCGCAGGACGTGTTTTTTGATACGTTCCTTACTCGTTGACATATCACCGGCTACCTTTACTAATTCCTTTTGCCATTCATTCATGCCCAAGCACCTCCCATTCCTCCTGCTTTAAATGAGGCTTCAGAGCTTCCCTTGCCCTTTTCAGCCTTGTTTTCACAGTATTTTCTACAATCCCTAGAACCTGTGCTATTTCAGCAATCTTCATTTCTTCATAATAGTAAAGGATTATGGGCTCTCTATAGGATATCGGTAATTTTAAGATAGCTGCCCCTATATGCGATCTTTCCTCCGCTTCAATCAGTTCATCTCGCTGTTTTTTTACTTGCACTGGAAGGATTTTTTCTTGTAAAATTAATTTTTTATAATGCCAGCTTTTTAAATAATCCTTACTTTTATTGATGGTTAATGTAGATAAATATGCACGTAGCTGCCCACGCTCTTCATAGTCATGCTGTGAAAATTTGATAAAGACCTCCTGCACGATATCCTCTGCGACGTACCTATTTTTCACGTAGAAATAAGCGAGACGAAGTAAATGCTCTGCATGTTCATCCATTATTTTTTCAAGTATGCCGTCCACCTCCCCCTCTTACACTATAAACGACTACCAATTAATGACCGTTTCACTTTCTTATCAATATTTTCTTGACCTTGGAGCACACTCCAATGTTAGGATAAATTCAGGAGGTAGTTAGATGAAAATTAAACAGTTTGCTGAGAAATATCAATTAACAACTGATACAGTGCGCTACTACGAGAAGGAAGGGCTACTGTATCCACATAAACTGGACAATGGCTATCGCGTGTATGATGACACTTGTGAAAATACGATTAAAATAATTCTAGTATTAAGACAGCTTGGCTTTACACTACAGGAAATCAAGCAATTACTGATGCTGGATCAAAAACCTGTTTCAGAATCCTGCAATCAAGAAACCGTACAGCTATTCTCTGCAAAAATCGCCCATATTGAGCAGCAATTATTGTTTTATCAGCAGGCACTCCAATCCTTACAACTAACAAAGACTTTGATGGCTGATGGGAAGTATGCAGAAAATCAAGTGGTGATCGCCTCGCTCATCGAGGATATGTATCAAAAATTACAGGAAGGTCGTGGTCATCATGAAAATACGTAAAATTATTTCTCTTGAATATTTACTAGCATTTTTAATCAGTCTATTTTTCTATTGGCAGTTTGACTTTTCATTATTATATTTTCTCTTATTTTTATTGCTTCCTGATATCAGTATGCTTGGCTATATTGTCAACACTAAAGTTGGGGCTTTATTTTACAATATAGGTCATAGCTTAATACTGCCAGCTATTATAATGATGATTGGTTTTGTCATGATATCTACTCCGCTACTAATGGCATCGATTATTTGGCTAGCCCATATTTTTTTAGATCGTGCGCTCGGCTATGGCTTAAAATATGATGAAGCCTTTAAGAAAACACATTTACAGCAAATAGCTTAAAATCAACTTTAATCACGATCAATTACACCCAAGCGTAATTGCGTCCGGATTTTTTTCGAGCTCGCTCGAAAAGCTCCTCTTCAAAATTCGTGACATCCGCCAGAGGCTTTATCTTGATTCAGCGGGCGTTTGTACGCCCACTGAATAGGAATAAAATCGCATTCATCTCGCCACCTATAGAGGTAAGAGTATTCTGCTGAATCAAGATAAATTTGATCGTTTACAAGCAACTAGGGCTTTGAAACGAAATATGTTTCAAAACCCTAGTTGTTTTCTAAATCTATTAAATAAATCGCTTAAACAGCGTTTCATATAAAGCTACAATTAATATACCACCTAATACAGGAAGGAGAGAACTAAAGCTGAAATAAAATCCCTCCTCATTGTAGTTACCAAAGAAATGAAATTGCAGCCATGACACATCATATGTTTCACCTATACCATATAAAAAAACGGTGCTAAATAAAAACAATGCGAGACATTTTATACACTCATTGCGCTTCATACCATTCACCTCACTCAATAATGGTCATTTGATTGGCATAATCGACTAAATCTTCTTTAGACAGCTCCGGATTTTCTCTAATGATATGGTATTGATACCCATTTTCCTGCCAGCTAATCGTTAAAAATTCACCTAACTCCATGTAGGTACCTTCCTTCCCACGTACCTCGATCGGTTTTTCATCTTGAACGCCACCAAACTCTACATAACTTTCAGTCATTTTATAAACTGAAACCGAGAAAGCAGGCTGTTCATCTTTCTGATATTCAAATGAAAACTCTGGACGTTTCTCCACCTTCATATCTTGAATTGTCGTTAATGTTACACCATTTTTTTCTGGCACCATTAAAAATTCATCAAGCTGCTCTTTCACTACATCTAATGTTACTGCTTCAGCTTCCTGTGAAGCAATTTCTTCTATTTTAACATCAGCTGGAATATCCATTGTAAATTGTGCTTCATCAATTTTTGCATCAATATCTATTTTGGTATATTCCGTAACCATTTTACTCCCGGCGTTATTCGTTACGGTTTTTAATGTTAGCCATGTTTTTTTATCAATCCATACTTCCATATCGCCCATTAATGTATCAGCATTTTTAGCTTTCGCTACCATTTTGTACGTATCTCTGCCTGCAATTTTCTCTTCGCCGTCAATCTTCACATCATGTGTATTTTTCACCATATTAAATAGTATTTCCGCCTGATCCTTCGGTGATGGTAAGCTATCCAAATCACCCTCCTTGAAATTCATCGTCTGAGCCGTTTTTTCAACCACATCATATAAAATGACTTGAGAACCATTATTGACAGAGATGAAATGCTCCCCATTTTCAGTTGTCATATCAATACGTCTTTTACCATCCTTAGACCACTCCTTGACATGAACCATTCCACCAACCTCGCCCATGTCCATTGTATATTCGCCGTAATAAGTAAGTGGTTCTTTCGTCTCCTGTAACGCTTGATCAATAATTTCCTGTGGTGAATACGACTCCGTATTACAGCCTACTAAGCTAAATGAAAGTGCAGCAACTAAACCTACCGCACTTAATGTTTTTTTCCAATTCATTATCAATTCTCTCCTTTATATGATGGAATCCAGCACAGTACAGCTGTTCCAAAACCTTCTTTAGATATAAGCTCAACTGTTCCACCATGCTTTTCTATGATTTGTTTCGCAATATTTAAGCCAAGCCCTGTACCACGTTCTCCAGCCTTTGTTCGTGCTGTATCTGCCTGGTACATTGGCTCAAATAACTTTTCAATATCCTCTTTTTTAATCCCTTGTCCGCTATTTTGTACAATCATATAGATACCTTCCTGCTTTATCAGTGCAGATTTTACAAAGTCAAAGCACCATATTGGACACTTCCCAGCATTTATGGCTGATAAACCTATTGTTGTACCTACTTCCCCATAGCGCCAAGCATTACTCATTAAATTATCAATCACCCGCTGAAGCTGCTTCGGATGCACGGCATAAAAACCTTCTACCTCACAGCTCACTTCAAGCTTAAATCCTTGATCCTCACACAGCGGTTCGTAATCTGACAATATCATCTCAAAAAACTCAGCTCCGTCAACCATCACTAGCTCTAAATCATAGCTTGAAGATTGAAGTAATGTGTACATCAGTAAATCCTCTAACATATGCTTCATCGTTTCAGCCTTTGTTATAATAATCTCTCGATATTCGCACTGCTGCTCTTTCGATAACGCTTTATTTTGCAAAGATTCTGCATATGCTTGAATTGATGTAAGCGGTGTTTTTAAATCATGTGAAATACTAGCAATCATTAGCTCTTTTTGCTGTTGTTCTGTTTTTAAGTGAGCACGTGCCATTTCAATTTCGTTCTGCATAGCAAGAAAGGCTTGCGCAAATTCACCAATTTCATCTTTTCTTATCTCTAAGTCTGATGCCACCTGTTCACCCTTGGCAAAGGCACGCATTTGCTTCATTAGTTCTTTTAACGGTCGATTTAACTTTCGATGAAGTAGCATCATCGCTGCAATATATATAAGAAGAAACAATAGAATTGAGCTAACTATGACAAGCCAAGAGCGATTCTGTACACCTTGTACCCAGTCCTTCCTCACTAATTGAATTTCATAAATACCAAGCAATTCTCCTTTTTGATAAACAGGTTCCTTATACGTAAAGGCATTGTATTTTTGCTGTAAATCATATAAATCTTTAAATATTTGATCTTTGGAGATAAATCCTGATTTCAACGGATTTGAGGAATACAAAACAAAGCCTGATTGTGAGTAAAGTGTAATCGCGAGCTGTTCATTGGTTATTGCTTCTATATCTGTTCTGTCTGCATTTTTTGTATAATACTCAGGATTATTAAGCACAGATTTAACCTGATTCAACTCTGTCCATTTTTCAATGTGCTCAAGAACGTTTTTATCGTGATAATAAGCATTTATCCACACATAAAGGCTATACGCACCGGCTATCGGTAAGATAAGCACGATGAAGAAAGTGATGAGCAACCATGTTTTAATTTTCATAATGCTTCTCCAATAAAGCAGTAGCCCATGCCCCATACTGTCTGAATAAAATGTGGCTTTTTAACTGGATCATTGAGCTTTTCCCGCAGCACCTTTATATGTACCGTGACTGTATGTGTTTCATCAACGCTTGCTTGCTGCCAAATATGCTGATAGAGTGCCTCTTTTGAAAAGGTTTGGCTTGGATTTTTCGCCAGTAGTTTTAGCAACGCAAACTCCTTTTGTGTTAAGGCAAGCTCTTCATCATGAAGAGCTGCAGTTTCCTTGTGCCAATCAATTGTTAAGCCATGTGTAAAGGTTGTGATTTCTTCCGTTATTTCTTGTTTGTTATAACGTTTCCAGCGACGTAAATGTGAAGCAATACGCGCCTTTAACTCCTCTAAGCTAAACGGTTTTGCTATATAATCATCTGCACCTTGCAAACCCTCCACCTTATCTGCCTCTTCGTTGCGTGCACTCATCATTAAAATAGGCACTTCACTTTCCCAGCGAATATTTTGGCAAACTGTAAGCCCATCCATCTCAGGTAACATCCAGTCAACAAGCACTAAATCGAATGAATCGCCTTGAAAATCAGCAAGTCCCTCAAGCCCTGTCGTTGCCCAAGTAATTTGATAGCCCTCCCGCTCAAGCGTATCCTTTATAATACGTCCAATCGCCGTATCATCCTCAATCAGTAATAGCTTTTCTCTCATCTGTTTTCCTCCTGTAATAACCTTACTATGTAAATGGCTTAATTTTTTAAACTTTATACTTTCTTTATATTTTACATATGGTGCATTCGAATTGTATCAGTTTGTTTTGCCAAGCTATCCGTCAGTTGAGCGATTCTATCCGTTAGTTCAGTGTTTCTATCCATCGCTTTTATTGTTCTATCCGCTTTTGCCTCGCTATACGTCAATTCATCGTTGCTCTCCACTACTTCTGCCATCCTATCAAAACAAAAAAGGAATGCACTTTTTGTGTGCATTCCTTCATTTATATTAGAAAAATAAACTTAAGATAAAGTAAATAGCTCCAGCCATCACCGCAGAAATTGGCATTGTAATGACCCATGTTGTTACGATTTTACGTGCCATTCCCCATCTTACACCTTTTACACGATGTGCTGTACCGACACCCATAATAGATGAAGAAATAACATGTGTCGTTGATACTGGTAAATGAATTAATGTTGCTCCAAAGATAATCGATGCAGAAGCTAAGTCTGCTGCCACACCATTCACTGGACGAATTTTCATAATCTTTCCACCAACTGTTTTGATGATTTTATAACCACCTACAGAAGTACCTAGACCCATTGCACATGCTGCTGCAAATCGTACCCAGAAAGGTATATCATCACCCTGATGCAAGCCACCTGCAATTAAAGCAAGCGTAATAATTCCCATCGCCTTTTGTGCATCGTTTGTACCGTGTGTAAATGATTGTAGAGCTGCAGTACCAATTTGCATTGTTCGGAAACCTTTATTCGTACGATATAAATTCATATCCTTAAAGAGTACTTTAAATAATGACATCATCAGGAAACCTGCTGCGAATGCTAGCAATGGTGAAAAAATAAGGGCTTGAATAATTTTAATAAAGCCTTCGTAGTTCAAAATATCAAATCCTGCTGCGGCAATCGCTGCTCCTGCAACAGATCCAATTAATGTATGAGAAGAACTCGATGGAATGCCAAAATACCATGTTAGCAAATTCCACGTAATGGCAGATAATAAGGCTGCTAAAATCACAACAGAACCAGTAATATCACCATCATAGGCATTTAAGGTAAACGGGTCCACAATATCTTTTGTTAGTGCTTTGGCAACCCCAACGAAAGTAATCGCTCCAACGAAGTTCATCACTGCAGCCATATATACTGCTGTCCGTGGCTTTAAGGCCCTTGTTGATACAGAAGTTGCAATCGCGTTGGCTGTATCATGGAAGCCGTTTATAAAATCGAACACAAGTGCGAATAAAACGACTAATATTGTTATTAGTAATATTGTATCCATTTCCTACACTCCATCTTACGCGTTACGCATAATTATTGTTTCAATTGTATTTGCTACAGTTTGACAGCTATCCGCTATATCTTCAAATTGCTCATAAATATCTTTAAACACAATAATGCGCATTGGATCTTTCTCTTGAATAAATAATTGCTTCATGGAAGAACGGAAGATTTCATCACATTCACGCTCATAGTCCTTAATTTGAATGGAGTGCTTACGCATTTCAACAAGCTTTTTACTATTTAATAGCTCCATTGCTTGTACCATTTCATCTGTACTTTTTGCAATATACGTGAGGAATTGACGCATCGGCTCTGTTACTTCTGTTAAATTATACATATTAAAATGAGCAATACAGCCTTCCATGCCATCTATTACATCATCTAATTTATTTGCAAGTGCTAAAATGTCTTCACGTTCAATAGGTGTCATAAATGATTTATTCAGCATTACAATAAGCTCATGAATTAATTTATCGCCGCTTGTTTCATATTGCTTCATTGTGTCTGCAATTTCTTTCAGTGCATCTATATCTTGAATACGTGCATTATGTGCAAAGTAAATACCTTCATTGACATTTTTAGAGATATTCAATAATGCCTTAAAAAATGGATCTTGCTTGTTTGAGTTGAACATTATGTTCCTCCTGTTGAATAAATTGTCGATTTCTGCAATCATCATAACAAAACTTTTACACATTTCTACATATTTTTAAACATAAACGAGTTGAATTTACAAAAATGTAATATTAAAATTGCCACAATTCATTTCAAGCTCTTTTCCAAGTTGAAAACGTTGGAAACCAAATAATAAAAATACCCGTTTTTTCTTTAAATATTACCGTTTTTTCTTTTATTTTTAGAGAAATACTTGAAAAAACTTTTTTTCCTTCTATTTTTTCAAACAGTGAATTGTTAAGGAATTGTAAACGCTATTTACATAAGGTTTGGAGATTTCATTGTTATTTCATATAATTCACAGTACTCTTATAAGAACAATATAAGAAGGATGTGACTCATACATATGGACATCGATTTACTGTCACTTGCCATACTATTAGTACTCGGCTTTATCGCATCCTTTTTAAATGCGATTGTTGGTGGCGGGGGATTAATTTCCTTGCCTGCGTTTATGGCTGTTGGGCTACCACCTAGTACAGCCATCGCCACAAACAAACTTGCCAATACAATTAGCAATGGTACAAGTATGTTAACTTTTTTACGAGCTGGCAAGGTAGATTTTAAAAAAATCGGCAAGATCATCCCTTTCAT
Source organism: Lysinibacillus sp. FW301-JW8 (assembly GCF_058788755.1). Classification (NCBI taxonomy): domain Bacteria; kingdom Bacillati; phylum Bacillota; class Bacilli; order Caryophanales; family Bacillaceae; genus Lysinibacillus; species Lysinibacillus sp. FW301-JW8. Next base: position 5,264 of record NZ_JBYTBB010000063.1, on the reverse strand, counting down.
CTTCATCGGCTCTATAATTGGAGCCTATACGGTACATCTTGTATCGCCTTCCATTTTAAAGCCCTTAATGCTTGTTATGCTCGTCCTTGTGACCACTTATACAGTTTTCAAGAAAGATTGGGGACAACAGCCTGAGGAGCGAATATTAACTGCTACTAAAAAAATCGCTTTTATTGGCGCGTTTGCGGCTATTGGCTTTTATGATGGTTTCTTTGGGCCTGGAACTGGTTCGTTTTTTATTTTCATTTTATTAATGATGGGAAATGATTTCTTGCAGGCCGCGGGCAATGCCAAAGCGTTTAATTTCACTTCTAATTTAGCAGCACTTATTATGTTTTTACTGTTAGGAGAAGTTAATTTTTTATATGGACTGCCTGTGGGGTTTGTCATGATTTTTGGGGCTATCTTAGGTTCAAAATTCGCACTGAAACGTGGAACAAAAGTGATGCGTATTATTTTCATTATCATGACATGTACATTGATTCTTAAAAATGCGTGGGATTATTTTTTTCAATAAAGTGACCAGTCAAAGGCAACGACTTAAGGTGTATTAGAGAATGTTCAAATAACTAGAGAAAGCAATAAAAAATATCATTCGATTTTATATAGCAATTTTCAGTCAATTGACAAAATTTATTTGCGTGCTATAATTCTTTTGGGCTTCACCGCATTGAAGCGAAGAAGTAATTACTAGGAGGATTAGCATGTTTCGAATTGAAGCAAAGAGTAACCCTCGATTTATTGAGGCAGGCTTCATCATACTTTTAATTATCGCCATGATGGCATTTAGTATTGGGTATTTAAAAGCGACTCCCCATATCCCTATTTTTTTGGTTATTTCACTTTTAATTGCCTATGGATTACTTAAAAAAATTCCTTTTCGTGAGCTTGAAGGGGGGATGATTGCTGGTGCGAGTGCAGGGCTAGGCGCTGTATTCATCTTCTTCTTTATCGGTATTTTAATTACAAGTTGGATGATGGGAGGCACTATTCCTACACTTATCTATTATGGCTTTTTAACCGTTTCACCTAGTTTTTTCTTTGCCATAGTATTTTTAATTTGTAGCGTTGTTGGCATATCTGTCGGAAGCTCATTAACAACTGTTGCCACAGTGGGTGTGGCTTTTATGGGAATTGCTGGTGCAATGGATATCTCCTTAGCCATAACTGCTGGTGCGATTGTTTCAGGAGCTTTCTTTGGTGATAAAATGTCTCCCCTATCAGATACAACAAATCTTGCTTCTGGGACAGTTGGCGTGGATCTTTTCGAGCATATTAAAAATATGGGCTGGACAACGATTCCTGCTTTCATCATCTCCATTGTTTTATATGCTATTTTATCTCCATCAGCTACAGATACAGCATTTGACACAGTAGAGCATTTTAAGGAAGGATTAGTTGCAACAGGACTTATACATTGGTATACATTAATGCCAGTTGCTGTACTTATTGTGATGACTTTTTATAAGGCGCCTGCACTAATTACGCTTGCAGTCGTTTCAATTCTTGGTGTGGGACTTTCCTACATGCTTGAACCAATTGCCCTTTCTAATATCTTTAAAATGCTTTTTGAAGGCTATGTCTCCCAAACTGGTAATAAGGAAGTAGATGCATTACTGACACGCGGTGGTATGAGTAGTATGCTATCAACAATCGCCTTAGTTTTACTGGCACTAACAATGGGTGGGCTATTATTCACTCTAGGCATTATTCAAAGTATTTTAGCAAAGGTTGAGAACATCTTTAACAGCGCTGGTTCCGTGATCACAGGAGCTGCCATTACAGGAGTAGGTGTCAATACACTGATTGGTGAGCAGTATCTTTCCATCTTATTAACAGGCGAAGCATTTAAAGAACAGTTCGCAAAGGTTGGACTAGCACCCAAAAACCTATCTCGTGTAATGGAGGATGCAGGTACAGTTGTCAATCCACTTGTCCCTTGGAGTGTTTGCGGTATATTTATTGCTAGTGTACTAGATATATCTACAGTATCTTATCTCCCCTTCACCTTCTTCTGTTTATTAGGTCCGATTTTAACAATTATATTTGGCTGGAGTGGGAAAACACTAACAAGGCTTGAAAAATAAGATAGGTAGCTGATGCAAATCATCAGCTACCTTTTTTTTGTAAAATTCACTTTCATGTTATATTGTCAATTATTGAATCATGTTGAATCTGTTCATAGGTATTGTTCTATAAACAGATTAAAAGTTGAAATCTATGCTCAAGCAATTCTCTTAGGATGATACTACATAAGTCGTATCATTGTCCGCTGATGATAAAAATTCTTTTAATGCACCTTGGTTTTTATCTAAATCAATATCTAAAACTTCACCTACATTTACACGTTTGTCTTCAAAAGAGCCTGCAATAGGAATGCGTAAAGTGTTCATACCTTTAGAATCTCCATTTACTATCCCTTTTCCGATTGTAAGGATTGTTTTATTATCAACATTTGTATCAATGTAGGAATCTACAACGCCAAGTATTTTTGGCAAATTCATTAAGCTTGAAACACCGATTTGTTCTTTCACCTTAGTCAAAACTTCTTGCTGACGTTCCACCCGTCCAAAATCACTTAGACGATCGTGGCGGAATCGAACATAGCCTAATAACTCATTACCATGTAAAGTTTGTTCTCCAGGCTTTAATGTCATGCCAATTCCATGAGACATTTCATAAGGAATATCAACCTCAATCCCATCAGGTGCTAAAAGATCAATAATTTTGGGGAATCCTTTAAAATCCACTATAGCGTAATAATTAACATCAAGATCAAAATTTTGCTTTATTGTCTTCCTTACAAGTTCAGGCCCTCCAAAAGCAAAGGCAGCATTAATTTTATTCATTCCGTAATCCGGAATTTCGACATACGTATCTCTCATAATTGAAATAAGCTTTACATTATTTGTCGTTTGATCATAGTGTGCAATCATTAATGTATCCGATCGACCATCCTCATCTCTTGCATCACTTCCAATTAATAGCACATTTATCTGACCAACCTGTACATCTGCACCTTCGAATGGGTCAAATGTCTTTCCATCATCTTTAAATGGACCATCGTCTGCCATTGCTAATCCGCTATTGTATTGATAAACCGAATATATAATCCCTACTATGATTACTAATGCGAATGCTAAGAACAAATTCCTTAGCCATTTACGGCTCTTTTTACTTCTTCTCATAATTAAATCCACCTATCATTTAACTCTAAATTAATTTTTTAGTAATGTCTTTGTAGTTAGTTGTACAGCTATTGCATCATCTAAATAACCAATAGGAAATAGATAATCTGGTAAAACATCTACAGGAATAATAAAATATAATAATGCACTTCCAATTATAGTTAGTTCAAAAAGTGTACCTTTTCCTGATAAGAATCTTTCATATAATTCTTTTAATTTGCTTATAAAAGGACCTACACTTCCTACATGTTTAATTTTCTCATTAAAATCTTTAGCAATCGTTTTTTTACCTTCTTCTGTTTGCGCAAATAATCCATAGCTCTCCAGTTTCTGTTCAACCTGTGCCACCGAAAATTCATCATCATAAACATTAGAAGACTTAAGAAGAGCTTGTATTGCGTCAACAGATGTATGAATATCTGATTCAGATTTCTCTTGTCTTTGTTCAATGGGGTACCCAGCAGCTTCAAATAGATTAATTAAAGGAACTCCAAGACAGTCAGCAAATTTTTCTAAATGTTGTGGTGTTGCTTTTCTCTTATTATTTATTATCCGTGAGATTGTAGCTGTATCTATTCCAGTGTGCTCACTAAACTTTCGCATAGACAATGAACGTTCTTTCAAGAATTCCCTAAGCAATAAGCCAAGATTATTGTTGTTTCTCTTCTCAGTCATTTTCTGTCCTCCCCCCTTGCCATTTTCTACTGTAACTTTTTTCAACTGTCTAATATATCATTCTCAAGAAGTGTATTATTACATTGACATTTTGTCAACACTTTTAAATAAAAGGAAGCTAATGCGATTATTGATTTAGACTTACCTATACTAACATATCATCACCATCAGCTTGGATGCATATTATTCATGTTGACAAAAAATCAACATTTATACAATACAATGTCATAACGTGGAATTGATTTCTGTTCCAACAGGGGGTTTCTGAAAGCACTTGGAGCAATAGGATACTTGTCACAAGGCTAAGTACTATTATGGGGCATCCTCTCTTTATTCCAAAGTGGAATCAAAATTGTTATTTTCTAGAATTTCTATTCAATTAAGCTCTCTGTTATGCTCAAACAAAGGAGATGAAGTAATATGACAACAAAATGGAATGCCAATTTATATGATCAAAAGCATGACTTTGTTTCAAAATTTGGAGAAAGCTTAGTGGACCTGCTTAGACCACAGAAAAATGAAGTAATATTAGATGTTGGTTGTGGGACAGGAGATTTAGCACATGAAATTGCAACTCACGGTGCCATTGTTCAAGGAATTGATGCCTCTCAGGACATGATTATTGCGGCACAGCAAAAATATCCTGGCATAGAGTTTCAAGCGGTGGATGCTACAGTGTTTTCCATTAAATATCAATTTGAAGCAGTCTTCTCAAACGCTGCTCTTCATTGGATGAAGCAGGCAGATCAAGTTATTGAAAATATTTATAATTCGCTTAAACAGGGAGGGCGATTTGTAGCTGAAATGGGTGGAGATGGTAATATCGCCTCTATAGTATGGGCACTTCAAAAAAGCATGGAGGATTTGCAACTACCTTATAGAGAGGAATATTTCCCTTGGTATTTCCCCACTTTAGCAGAATATCAATCTAAACTAGAGAAAGCCGGCTTTACCGTTGATACGATTACACTATATGAGCGACCAACTCCTCTTCAGGGCGAGGACGGGCTTCGTAATTGGTTAGTGATGTTTAGTCATAATATCCTACAGCATTTAACGGAAAAAGAGAAAGAGCAAATCTATGCAAAATGTGAGGAACTATTAAAACCTAACTATTATCAGGATCAACAATGGATTGCTGATTATTGTAGACTACGATTTGTCGCTATCAAAAAATAATATAAAGTTATAAAAGAACGTATGTATTCCAATACGTTCTTTTCATAGTGTTGAAAAACTAATTGGTCAAGGGACTCTTTGTGATACTACTAAGTCAAATGAAGGTGATTTCCGTTCCAGGCTACTCGCTTTCGCGCAGAGCAAGGCTTCCTGCGCTGGAGGAACGAAGACTAAGTGCGTCACGTCCTGTGACAATTTATCTGTGCGAAAGCGTAGCGACAG